>NZ_JAOVQM010000001.1:0-300000 GCF_025742995.1 Paracholeplasma manati
ACCAATAAATTTCAATTTCATTATACTACTTAAAATACTAGATTACAAATCTGGTTTTTAGGTGTGCACAAAAATAGATATAAAAAATAATCTGGTTATTCTTGACTTCCTTTATCTAATTTTTTGTTATATATTCCAACTATCGTAGAATAACAAGGTAGCTTATTCTACTTTATTCACTTATCATAGAATAACGATGGCGATTATTCTACTTTCATTTGCATTGTATTTCTTTTATAAACCACATAAGCATAGTAGGTATACCCGATTAAACCTATCCAAAATAGAATGACCCAAACCAAGCCTATGGTTCCGGTATAATTGGATATCATGTTGGAGGTAGCGTGAATGAAGATGAGCGAAATGATGTCTTTATTCATATATAGTAGATAAGCGTAAAGTATCCCTATCATAAACGGAAATAATAGACGCCAGAAGATAGAAAAGAAGTCATACTGGCTGTTATATAAGAAATAAGCTGGTAAATGAATGATTGAAAACATCAAAGCAGATAACAAGACCACATAGATGAGTTTGAACTTGTCTGTTTTTAGTTTCAGTAACTCAATGAAAATGTACCCTCTAAAGATCAATTCTTCTACCATACCCACCCATAAGAGTTGTTTGATGTATTCACCTAAGTACGCATGGAATGGGTGGGTAGTACCGACGATGAATACTTGAATAACCATACCAAGGATGGCAATTAAGACGGTCGATAACACCACTATTTTGGTGATGTTTGTGATTCTAAAATGGGTTTTTTTGGTGTATCTAAAGCGATGGATAACAAGGATAAATAATCCAATGGTTAATATACCCATAAATGCCAAATCAAAGGCATTTTCCGTGATGTAATACCTAAGAATGGATTGTGATAAATTCAAGCCATCATAAATCGCTCCGAAGGTATGGGTTTCGACAATCCAAAACCCTAGAGGGATATACGATAACCAAGCTATGATTAAACCGAGTAGTGCTTCCTTTTTCATCAGTGTTTCTTCCTTTTTTAGTTCGTATCGATTCGTTTCTATTTGATTGTAACACCTGCACGTGAAATCATCAATCCCCATGAAACCGCTTAACCCCTTATTTTACAATTTTACTGGGTTATTTTACCCTTATCTATGATAAAATGGCTGATAAATAAGGGGGATAGGGTGCATGTTAAAAGAAAAGATAACCGCGGAGGGTTATACATTTGATGATTTATTGTTGGTGCCATCGTATTCCGAAGTGGTACCCATTCAAGTCAAACTCGATACGAAATTGACTAAAAAGATCTCGTTAGCCATCCCAGTGTTATCGGCAGCGATGGATACGGTGACAGAGTCAACGATGGCCATCGCATTAGCGAAACTGGGTGGCTTAGGCATCATTCATAAGAATATGTCGATTGAAGACCAAGTGAAAGAAATTCAACTGGTTAAAACAGCCTCATTTAGTGAAACAGACGCAACCAAGGATGAATTGGGTAGATTACGTGTTGGGGCAGCGGTGGGTGTTTCTAAGAATACCTTAGAACGCATCGATGCGTTGGTATCTGCAGGGGTCGATATCATCGCGGTAGATTCAGCCCATGGACATTCCAAAGGCGTCATCGATACGATCAAATCGATACGACACAAATACCCAGATTTAGACATCATTGGTGGGAATATCGTCACCGCTCAAGCAGCGATCGATCTCATCTATGCTGGTGCAACCTGTCTTAAAGTCGGGGTGGGTCCTGGGTCGATTTGTACGACCCGTGTGGTCGCAGGGGTTGGGGTCCCACAACTATCTGCCATCAACGATGTGTATTCGGTGGCGAAACAATACAAAGTCGGCATCATCGCCGATGGTGGGATTAAACTGTCTGGGGACATTCCTAAAGCTTTGGCAGCTGGTGCAGACTGTGTGATGATGGGTAGTTTACTCGCAGGGTGTACTGAATCCCCTGGTGAGATTTTTGAACACGATGGTTTAAAATACAAAACCTACATTGGCATGGGTTCTTTAACCGCCATGCAACGAGGGTCTTCTGACCGCTACTTCCAAGGTGGGGTTAAAGAACTCAATAAGTTGGTCCCTGAAGGGATTGAAGCGTGTGTGCCTTTCAAAGGTCCAATCAACGATGTCATTTATCAAATGATGGGTGGCTTACGTTCTGGGATGGGCTATTGTGGTTGTAAGACCATTGAAGACATGAAACTCTACGCCAGATTCATGAAGATTACCAACGCTGGTTTAAAAGAATCTCATCCCCACGATGTGAAACACATGAAAGCGTCCCCGAACTACCATGAATGATAAAATCCTAGTTTTAGACTTTGGTAGTCAATACAACCAATTGATCGTTAGACGCATTCGCGAACTTGGCGTATATAGCGAACTCGTCCCACACGATATTTCATTAGATAAAATAAAACAAGACCCTTCGATTAAAGGCCTCATTTTATCGGGTGGGCCACATTCGGTTTATGACCAAGACAGCTTTACCGTACCAAAACAATTGTTTGAACTAGACATCCCCATCTTAGGGATTTGTTATGGGATGCAGCTGATGGCACATTTATTGGGTGGTTATGTCGAAGGTAGTCAACACCATGAGTTTGGTAAAACATACATTGACCTGATCGATGAAAATCCTTTAACCGCTGGTTTAGGTAAAACCACATCGGTATGGATGAGTCATGGGGATCAAGTGAAAGTATTACCCCCGTTCTTTGTCTGTACCGCTAAAAGCAGTGCCACAGAACATGTGATGATGAGACACCTTGCCAGACGTTTATTCGGTATTCAATTTCACCCTGAAGTGACCCATACCGAACAAGGGCTTTACATGTTAGAACAGTTTGTCAAATTGACCGAAGCGTCACGTACTTGGTCGATGACAACATTCATCGAATCTCAAGTGGAAAAAATCCAAAATACGGTTTTGGATCAACAAGTGATTCTGGGTTTATCGGGTGGTGTTGACTCGAGTGTCGCCGCCGCATTACTCGATAAAGCCATTGGCAAACAACTCACCTGTATCTTTGTTGACCATGGGTTATTACGTAAAAATGAAGGTCAAGAAGTGGCCGATTATTTCAATCAAAACTTCCAATTGAACTTGGTCGTTGTGGATGCGAAGGGGTTATTCTTAGAAAAACTCAAAGGGGTAGAAAATCCCGAAGACAAGCGAAAAATCATTGGTAAGACATTCATTGACGTATTTGAAGCTGAAACCAAGAAATTAAAGAACGCAACTTTCCTTGCACAAGGCACATTATATACCGATTTGATTGAATCTGGGACAAAGCATGCGAAAACGATAAAGTCTCACCACAATGTTGGTGGGTTACCTAAAGAGATGAATTTAAAGCTAATTGAACCCTTAAATACATTGTTTAAAGATGAGGTTAGAAAACTCGGTCAAGCGCTAGGATTACCCGAAGCCTTGGTTCAAAGACAACCTTTTCCAGGTCCTGGTTTAGCGATTAGAATCATCGGTGATGTTACCGAAGAAAAATTGAAAATCGTCGCCAATAGTGATCAAATCTTAAGAGATGAATTCTTAACCCACGGTTTGAACCAATCCGTGTGGCAATACTTCACGGTGCTCACACCAATCAAAACGGTGGGTGTCAAAGGTGACAACCGCAGTTATGAATATGTGTTAGCGATTCGTGCAGTGACTTCGATTGACGGGATGACCGCGGATTTCGCTCACATCCCTTATGATGTATTATCCAAAGTATCTTCAAGAATCACCAATGAAATTAAAGGGGTAGGGCGTGTGGTTTATGACATCACATCCAAACCACCTGGTACCATTGAATGGGAATGATCACTGAGCACCAGCGAAAAAAGGCTGGTGCTTTTTAATTGGTTTGATACACTCATATCAGACTTGATTATTCTAAATAAATATAGCATCGTAGATTAGTTCATCTTTACTCTTAATCAACTCATGGTATAATAGTTATTAATGGATTAAATCTAATATTTTACATTTTTCATATTCCCATCCAGTAGAGGACTAAAAAAAATGATTACATTAAAACACGTTGATAAATCTTATGTCGTTAGCGACCATACACAAGATGTCCTTTCAGACATTCATTTATCGTTTGACCATAAAGGACTATACTGTATCCTTGGTAAATCAGGTAGCGGAAAATCAACGCTACTCAATATCATCGGTGGATTAGACTTTGTTGATTCAGGGGAATATCATTTCAACAACCTCCCAATACACATGTTTAACCAAACACAATTGGATGCGTTTAGAAACACCCATATTGGGTTTGTTTTTCAAGAATATCATATGATTGAAACCATGACTATCTTGGATATCATGAAATACACCAGTATCGCCAGCCATGGTGCCTATGATCGAAAAGAAATAGAAGCTACCCTGTCTGACATGGATCTGCATGAAGATTTACTTAAATTGCCACATCAACTCTCTGGTGGACAAAAACAACGATTAGCCATTGCGCGAGCTTTGATAAAAAAGCCCAGTGTCATTATTGCAGATGAACCTACTGGTGCACTCGATGAAACTACCGGTTTACAAATATTTCATCTGCTTAAGAAACTCTCAAAAGATACCTTGATCATCGTAGCTACCCATGATGAAGGTTATGCACAGAAATTCGCGGACAAGGTGTTAAGGATTCAAGCAGGCACCATCGATGATTCAAATGTTGTGAGTAACCCAGCAAAGGCATCCCTCATTCAACCATCCTTATTAAAACTCAAGGACTCAATACACATTGGCTTAAAGTCATTTCGCCAAAGTTTGGTGAAATCACTGATCATTCTTCTCACCTTAACGTTGTCTATGACTAGCCTTGCTTTAAGCCTCGCAGGTATGCACTTTAATGAGTCAAAAGCGATCTATGAAACGCTTGACTCATTGAATTTAAGTAGCATGAGTATAAACCATGAATCTGCAGGTTACAATCGTAATCAAAAACAATATTTAACCGTTTTTGAGTTTAATGCGTTAAAAGCAAACTATCCAAATATAGGTTTATACAACTATTTCCCACATATTTTTAGATTTAATGAGTTACTCATCAATACCGACATATATCATAATGCATCCATCGAAGGTTTCATGTCGATTGATCAATCATTTTTGGATTTAAGTGGTTATACCTTAATCGGTGATTTACCAATCCAGCCTACTGATATTGTCATCACAAGCTATACTTATCAGTTCTTTCATACATTGGGTTATCAATATCAAACGATGTCGTTTTTTCCAGAAGACCATCAAAGTATGATTGGCAAATATTTCATCATTGACGATACCGAATACTTGATCTCTGGGGTATTGGATACGCACTTTAATGAACGCTATTGGTTGGAGGATTCCACTCAAGTGAATCCAGAATTTGTCGATTTTAAAAAGAGTGGGTTAGAAAGATTTGTGTTTGTTAAAGATGCCTTTGAAGATACACCTTCCATCGAATCTAGATTTACTTTTCCCACGATAATTGGGCAGTATGGTGCGAATTTAAATGACTATTATCGAATACACTATGATAATCAATCCAATATCGTGACTCAAAATTTGAGTCAATGGATGCCTTCTATTAAAATACTGGATTTCGAAAACGATGATGTCATTTGGTTAAATGAACCTATCGACACATTAACTGACAATCAAATGGTAATCAGATTAAATACATTTTTAACTGCAAACAATACATCAATTGATGATTTTCATTTCACCACATCGAATCAAATATATGAGATGATACAAGATTATGCACAATCGCATTTTCCATCGATTGAAGCACAGTTTAAGGCGGATTTTGGTCCTTCATCAACCGCGACTGATTATGTCACATATATTCTTAGCCATGAAATTAATATGTATGATTTAGAACACAATCAAGCCTATTTCGAGAACATCGCACAAAAGGATTACTTGAATGCACTTGACGGGAATGTCTTTTCAAATTTAAGTATTGTTAGTTCAACAGATGACATCTACTTAGAAAACATTGAAATTGTTGGGTTCACAACATTTGATACAATTATTTCGAACGATTTGTATGCAGACTTAATCCTGAAACACTTCAACTATATTGAGCAAATTTATGTGGTGAGTGCAGACACTTCACAACTCATCCGATTTATGAATGAGAACCCCGAATTTGAGTACACATCACCAGCCATTTATTTGGTTAACCAAATGAAACAAACAACTCAATTAACTGCATTCATTTCATTCGTATTCTCGATTGTATTTACCATACTTTCCATCGTGTTAATATTCTTGTTTGTTCAAAGTCACATAGAAAAACATCGACGTCATATTGGCATACTTAGATCCCTTGGGTTCTCTACTAAAAATATCATTCATATCTTTATGGCTGAAAACCTCGTCATTACAGTGGTTGTTTCTACCCTATCTGTCATGTTAATACAGATATCCATGCGTGGCTTTAACGCATTCATGAAAACATCGTTTGGCATTTATTTTAATTATCTACAACCGTCTTTTGTGAGTATGTTGTTTCAAATCGTTGGTTTAGTCATCATTGTGGTTATATATACAGTACTGCCAATACGACGTTTTATGAAAAAATCGATTATCTCAATTCTAAAATAGTTTATGTCCATAGAACTCAAAAACACTAAGGCACCAGCAAAAAATGCTGGTGCCTTTCATTTGAGTTCGATGTGATTTATTTCTTAATGACATCCACGATTTGATTGAGTTTACCCTTCACTTCTTGGATACCTTTATTGATATCTTTATTGAGTTTAGCGGTTGGATTTTGTTGGAACACAAGAATGGTTTCTTGTTTCGCGGTACCCATACAATTGATGTAGTCCCAACCATCTGCTTCATATTGATTGATGACTTCTTCTACTTTAACTGCACGTTCGTGTGCCTTTTTAATACGATCGATAACGACTGTTTTATACATGGTAAATCCTCCTCTTTTGATTTCATTGTACTACAAAATGATTATTTTTGTACAATAATCAAATGGATTTCACCTTTTTGAAAGATTTATTTACGTTCTTTAAAATCCGCATCGATGTCTTTTTTCCAATCCACATCAATCGACTTGTGTTGACGTAAGTTTGTGATGGTTTCATTCATCACTTTATAGTTTAAGTTAGTACCTCTTTTATCGGAGCGATAATTGACCGCTCTATCTGCATCAATACCAAATTTCCTAGCAGTACCAATCGCGTCAATATTCGCACCAATGAAGATGAATTCCCAACCATACTTTTCCTTTTGAAGTTGAATGTATTCATTGAGATTTTCATAGTTGAATTCCACCGATGCATTCTCCATACCATCGGTGGTAATGAAGAATACAGTCTTTTCAGGTCTTTGTGCCTCTTCTAATGCTTTATGGACATTTCTAATCTTTAAGATGCTGCGTCCGATCGCATCCAACAAAGCGGTTGACCCTCTCACGTAGTAATCTTTCGATGTCATATTTTCAATCTTTTGAATAGACACCCTGTTATGCAAGACTTCAAATCGATCATCAAACAATACGGTTGATACCAAGGCTTCACCTTGAACTTCTTTTTGTTGTTGAATCAAACGATTGAATCCCGCAATGGTCTCTTGTTCTAAGCCTGACATCGAACCACTTCTGTCTAAAATAAAAACCAATTCCACCAAATCTTTTTTCATATGTATTTCACCCTTTCTGAGTTCATAATACACAATATAAAGATGGAATTGGTCGTTTCAAAAGCGACATTGATTATGACAAGCTAAAAGTAATTGAGTAATTCATCAGTTCATTGAACCGATGGAATGCTCCCCTTTATCAAATAGTACCATATTGATTTCATAGATATCATAGATGGCTTTTTCAATATGATAAGCCACGATGATATCGAGTGGTATCGCATCGGATAAGGTGTATCCGGCTTTCTTTAATAAGTCTAGGGTTTCATCTAAATTGAGCTCTAATGCGATAGAGAATGCTAAAGCGGTGGATTTGCTGGGTTGATAGAAGCGATTGGATTTGATCTTTGAAAAGAGTTTTCTGTCCACGTTCGCTTTCTTATAAACATCGACATCATTCAACCCTTTTTGATCGATGAACTTAAAGAGCATCTCTTGGAAAGTAAAGTCAATTTCTTCGATGAGTTCATCGATGGATCTGGGTTTCTTTCGTAACACCTTCACAGCCATTGCACGCTCTGCAAAGTAATTCATAGACAAGGTTTGATCAGTTTCAGTTTTGTTTATGAATGGTTTCGATACTTCATAGGAAGCATCGTCATAAACGACCAAATAGATCATCATGTCAGAGGTTAAAGAAAACTGTTTGATGACTTCTAAAGCAACCTCTAAGGCTTCTTTTCTAGGGTATCGATATACACCTGAAGAGATTAAAGGGAAGGCAATGCTTTCAAGGTTCTTGTTTTGAGCCAATTCTAACACATGTTGATAGGTAGATTTCAGTTGTTGTTTTTCATTGAACTTGCCATTCTTATAGATGGGACCAACCACATGGATGACGTATTTAGATAATAGGTTGTATCCTTTGGTGATGATGGGTTCAGACAACTTTAATGTGCCATACATACGACGGTCTTGAATCAATTCAGGACCGGCTTGTTGATGGATTTTCGCATCCAATCCACCAAAGATGAAGGGTTCTGAACTGGTTGAGTTTACAATCGCATCCACTTTCATGGTCAATATATCGTTTCTAAGAATTTCAAAAGGCATGTAGATCATCTCCTATCGATAATTAAAGCGATGAATGTACTTAAATCAAAAATTAGCACGCATTTTGATAGAAAAAATGTCAGGAATTAAATTTAAGGATAAAGAGTTTGCATAAACTCGGTAAGTTTAACAATTTTTTCCAGGTGAATACTTATTGAAGAATATAATTGATCGCATTCACCTTTTTCAAACATATACTGTGATGGATGATCAGCGTTATTTCTATAATTTCGTATAACGTCAAATGAGACAAGCATCTCTTGAAGCTTTTTATGTCCATTTGATTCAAAGAATGGTTTTTCTGCTTTAAAATATTCTTCTAATCCATTCAATCTTGATTTTGCAGTTTTTTGCCCGTTAGCATATGTGTTTATCCAGATCCGACCAGGGTTATCTAGAGCATATTTCTTTTCACATGAAGTGACTAAACTTTCAATTAACATCTCACAGGCTAATCCAATCATGGATACACATGATGTTAAGCATCCATGATGGTAATCAATCATGGATTCGTTAAAATAAACCAAACATTCATCATTAGAAATTATATTTATTTTTTTCTTAAATGAAGATAATCCTTCCGTAGTCGGTCTAACACTATCAATAAATCTTTGATTTTGAAAGATATCTTGTCTATAATAATCTACATTTTTGTGTTTTTCTTTATTATTCCATAGTTCAATTGCGTCTAGCTGTTTTATCAATTTAGCCCGACCACGTTTATATATTCGTGATCCATTTATTGATGAAACAATACTATTTTCATCTCCTGTAAAAATATCTAGATATTCATGCGTACTATGGTAGGTATTTATAAATATAATCGGTATAGGCTCATCACTAAAAATTATGATATCAATATCAGACCTCGTACTATTAGTTTTATATGCTCTTGATCCGAATAAATATATTGATTTAATTTTAGGATAATTGCTAACAAAAAAATCTATATCTACTTTTAAATTCTTCGATGCAATTTGAAAATCCATCTATTTGTCCCCTATTCTCTTGTATGAACCTGTTTAAAATTAGTGTAAACTTCTCGTAAAGTAATCTTTTCTCACCGTTAGTATACAATACATTTTTATGTCAGTGTTTATAAAAAATCTTGTAAAAACGTTATATGATATATAAATATCAATATTCAGGAAAGAATATTCTACTTACATACGAAATCTTTGTGCGAATAATTACTGAATAAATAAGATGATATTGTTTGATTCCAGTTCGAAGTCTTCAAATAGATTTTTAATCGTCTTTATTTTGCTAATTGTCGATGAGTTTGTTTCAATGTAATAGTTATCTACTATTTTTTCTGGTGCTCTAAATAGTGATTTGTTGTTACCAAAAAAACTTTCGTTTTTACCATTATATTTTTCTGAACTTAATAGACTCAATAAAAATTCTCTATCTAGACTATAAAAATACTTAATAACCTCAGAAATTAATAGTGCCCAGTTGTTAGCCACAATATTAACATCATTTACTTTCATTCCTACAGGCAATGTACCTGTATATGGAAAGTCCTCATCTTCCATGATAAAAACAAAGTTTTCACTAATATCCTCAATATTTTTTACACTTGGATATTTCCATATACTTTTGGCTTCATTGAATAAATTGTTGGCTCGTTTTCTAATCTCAATATCATTCCATAATTCAATCGATTTAAAGTATTGATTTAGCACTAAACGTGAAAAATCTGTATGCTTCTTTTTCTCATTGAAAGGTTTGTTTGACATTTCCGAATTATATGCAGTAAGTGTTAGATTTCCTATATTGTTCTTAAAATTATCATGAATTGTTTGGAAATTTTCTCCGAGTACTTTTTTCCATTCGTTTGTGAGTTTTTGTGGCATAACATGTTCAATAGTAAGATTAGAGAAATCGACCAACTCTTTAGTTTGTACTTTTTGTTCAATCTTTTGAAGTATATAAAAAATATTTCTATTGGTGAACAAGTCTTTTGATATAAATTCTCTTTCAAACTCATCATCCTTCGGAAATCTGGCATTAGTTGTTATTCCTATTAAGTAAATCGCAATTTTATCATATGTATTCTTATAAAAGTTCTGTTTATGTTTTTTTATCAAGGTATTATATAAACCAGCCATAATTTGAGATAATGCTCCACCTTGAACGCCGCATATGTTTCTTCTAAGAACGTATGTTTCTATTAGATTAATTATATTTGCTAAAGAATCATTAGATATCTGTTCTTTATTGTTGTCAATGAGTAATGCGAAAATAAACGGGTAGGTCGTTTGCATGCCTAAGGAAATAAAATCATTTAAAGCCTTTTGTAAAGAATCATTTGCAGGTATTACTGGCTTTAATAATAAATTATAAATTTTAGCCAACTCTAAAAAATCAGACAGAAATTTCTCAATAGATACATTTTCATTACGATAATGTTTTTGAAATGTGCTATATACTTCTTTTGTTGCGGGTATAGATCCATTTTTAAACGATAAATAATCCCTGATGAATCCTAGTAAATTCTTATCCAATAATTGCTCAATTTTTATCCAGTAGTTATTATATAATTCATCTTGTTTTCCTTCAGGTGTATTCATCAAAAGGAAATTTCTAATTAAGTCAGCATCACTTAAATCAATTCCTGTATGGTTTAGGCTTTCGAAAATTACTTGTGGGTTGTCTTTTTCATCTAAAGAAACAGATACACCTTCTAGTCTTTGCAAAGCGTTGTAGAAATCTTCTATCGGAACTTCAAGCTTACTGATTCGATCGTAAAAATATCTATAGTTACGATAAATAAGTGATAATTGATCAATATCACCATCACCAGTCATCAATTTATTAAAATTAATGTTATCAACTTTATTAGGTTTTAGTTTTAGCTTAAAGTTATCACTTGGAACAAATTTATTCGTTAAATATGTTTCTAATATCTCATCTTTTACATTGGTTAGTTCATTCGTATTGGACAAATAATCGATCAAGGCCTTTAAAATAAGTGTAATTGAGGTTATTCTTTGTTGACCATCAATGAGAACATATTGATTAAATGACTGATTTACTATTTTAACAAATTTATAGACTATCGCACCTACAAAGTGCTTGCGGTCTGGATAATCAATACTAGATTTTGCTAGTTCAAGTACATCATTAAATAGTTTTTCACACTCTTTTTGTTTCCACTCATAATTGCGTTGAAACACAGGTATTACAAATTGGCATTTAATACCCCCGATAATCTCTTGTAACAATGGTTTTTCTCTTGCTTCCATATTGTCTCCTTATTGTCATGTATTAGAAAAATTGATCCAATCTATATACTATTCTTGATATTATTCTTTAGATCAAATGTTATTTGATACAACTTTTGCTATTTTCGTAGTTTTTTATATAGTTCTTTTGCCATTGCATCCATGACTCTCTCATAAAATGAGGTATCTGTGAATAACTTTTCAAATGAGTCATTATTTTCACTGAATAATTTAAGGGCTATATCTTTGAACTTATCAGGGAATAAGCTCTTGATAAACATTTCAGGGTTATTATCTTTTGCGTATTGAGCATATTTTTTAACTTCTGGATCATTCATGAACATCTCAAAGATACCAGAAATAATCACTTTATCGCTGTCAGTAAATTGACCCATGTATAGTTCATTCACTTTATCAATGATACTTTGTAGCGTATCCTTAGATTTAGGTTTTCTTTTCGCATCAAGTGTTTGTTCAGGTTTCAAGTCAGCTGACGTCTTCTCTAATTCTATACTACCCTTATATGTTTCTTTAAGTTTAGCAAACTCTAGCGTAATCTTGTCGTCAATACTGATTTTTTCTGCAGTATCTTTTGGTAATAAATTGATGAGATATGAAATGAACATGAATTCCTTGAACAATTCTTTGTCATTTATTCTTACTATTTGAGTGATATATGAGTAAGCGTGATTAAATTTCCTTAACAAATCTCTATATTCATATTTTTGTTTTTCAGATAATTCTAGATACTGATCAATCACAGGTTTCAGGATGCTAGTAACACGTCCAAGCGCTTTATCATCTTGTTTCTTTGCTGCTTCTATTTTGATTTTCGCAAAAACATCGACATCTTGATCGTTATATAACATATAACTATGTATCTTTGTTCTTAAGTCATATACACGATTATAGTCTGTTTGTCCATCTAAATAGGTTGTTTCAAAAAATGGTTGGAAAGATTTTTTCATTTCTTCATGTGTATTAACAAAATCCATTACAAATGTATCCACTTTACCTGGATTAACGCGGTTTAATCGGGACAGTGTTTGAACAGCATTCACACCATGAAGCTTTTTGTCTACATACATCGAATGTAGTAGAGGTTCATCAAATCCAGTTTGGTATTTATTAGCAACAACTAAGATATTGAATTCATCACTACGAAATGCTTTTCTTAGTTTTTTATCAGAGTTAATGTAATGCCCATCTTTATCGATATTCATTTCTGCTTCTCTAAAAGACTTACCATCAAGTTGGACTTCACCAGAAAACGCAACCAGCACACCAATACTAGAAGTTATATTGGGATTATTCTTTATGTATTCCTGGATTGCTAGATAATACCTTACTGCGTTTGGTCTAGAATCAGCGATTACCATCGCTTTAGCTTTACCATCAATTCTGAATTGACCATTGTTTAAGAAATTGTCCATAATAAGTTCTGTTTTCTTGTGAATGGTAAATCCATGTTCTTTGTAATACCTTACAAGGACTCTTTTTGCTTGTCCTTCGATAACTTCTGGATTATCTTGTGTTGTTCTTACAATTCTAAATTGGTCTTGAAGCGTTGTATAGTATTTGAGTACATCTAAAATAAACCCTTCTTCTATGGCTTGTCTCATCGAATAAATATGAAATGGTTCATGCTTTCCAGTAGTTGGATTTTTTCTACCAAAGAGTTCAATTGTTTTGTTTTTAGGTGTTGCAGTGAAAGCGAAAAAGGATTGATTACTGTGTTGTCCTTGTGCTAATACTTCGGCAACAAGTTCATCAGTATCATCAACATCGTCTTCTTCAATGCCTTCCATCTCTGCATACTCTTTAATAGCAATTTTCTTATCAATCAGTGCTCTTCTTAAAGTTTTAGCACTCGCACCTGTCTGACCTTGATGGGCTTCATCCACAATAATTGCAAATTTTCTCCCTGCCATTTCATCGAAATCTTTATAGGCAAATAAGAATTTTTGAATCGTACAGATAATGATACGTTTCTTATCATTGATTGCTTCAGTAAGACCTATGGAACGTTTCTTATCATCGATTGCTTCAACTAATCCCACTTTATGTTCAAATCCGTTAATCGTGTCTTGTAGTTGAGAATCCAATACTACACGGTCAGTAACAATAATGACTGAATCAAATATTGGTTTATCATTCAAATCATGAACAGATGCTAATCGGTATGCAATCCAAGCGATTGAATTGGATTTACCAGAACCAGCACTATGTTCAATTAAATACTTTTGACCTACACCATTTGTTTTAACATCGGATAGTACTTTTTTAACGACATCATACTGATGATATCTAGGGAATATTATTTTCTTAGAATCTTTTGGATTTGATATAAAACGATGGAGTATATCTATGATGGATGTTTTTGATAATACATCTTCCCATAGATACGATGTGGTATAACCATCATAGTTTTGTGGATTACCTGCGCCACCACTTACACCAGATCCATTAGATCCTTGATTGAACGGTAAGAAATATGTATCCGCACCTTTTAACTCTGTAGTCATCCATGTTTCATACAAGTCGACAGCAAAATAAACCAATATTCTATGATTGAATCTGAATATTAGTTCTTTAGGATCACGATCATAACGCCATTGATGCATGGCATTTCTATAATCTTGACCTTTTAATTGGTTTTTAAGTTCAATTGCAATAAAAGGAATACCATTGATAGATAGCACCATATCAATCGTATTGTTATTAACTGGTGAATATGCAAATTGTCTTGTAACACCCAATATGTTACCTTCATAACGTTCTACTAATGTTGGGTTCAACTCAGATTCGGGCTTAAAAAAACAGACAAAAAGATCTATGCCCATATCTTTAATACCGTTTCTCAAGACATGAAGGAGTCCATGATGGCTTATAGAATCTTCTAGTCTACGATATAGTTTATTTGGTGCATCATCACCATAATATTTTTCATATCGTTCCCATGATTTAGTTTGAGTTTTTTTGATAAACTCTACAAGGATATCCAGATAAATGCCTTTTGATACATCATAACCCTGCATCGAAAGTTTTCTATAGTCATGATTGATTAAATGAGACTCGATATCCTCTTCAAACCTTTTTTCATTATCTTGCATAGATTCACCTCTTTAAAGTGTTTCTTCTCTTTAGTAATAATATAGTGATTATCGTAATAATAGTTACCCCTAATATGGTCCAGGAGATTATGATGATATGTTCTTGTAAAAACATGATAACTGCACTTAATGCAAAGCCAATTAATGTTGATATTACAAAATAAACATACTTCATCACATTTGAATCAAATAGTCCAATCAAATTAAATATAATACCCACTAAAGCATAAGATAGTATGAATGTCAGTGATTTAATAATGATTTCAATTGCTGGTGGTAATCCAAAATCAGTTAAACTTAATTGAAATATCCATAGAGTCAGTTTAATGAATTCACTAGTCAACTCTAATAGGACTGAGAATACTCCAGTAGCAATTAGTATCAATAAAATAATGCCACCAATCATTGATTTTACATCTCTCATTTATGATACTTCTTTCTTACCTGTTACATATTCATAGATAAGGGATTTTTTATATTCGTTTAGTAAGCTTATTTTATCATTCTTCAACTTGATAAGTTTTTCAATTTTCATTGTTTTATCTCTTAAAAACACAACCATTTCTTGTATTTCCTTCAAGCTTGGTAGAACAAATGATATATTTTTTATATCATCAGCATTTACAGACTCAAAAGTTGTTCCAGAAATAAATTCATCCCATTTATTTTCAAGGAAAGTCATGTAAAAAAAAGAATATTCATTTGATATATTGGATTTAACACTGCATAATCCTCGACCAAGTACAGCATCATGCAAAGATACAGCAACTGTCCCAACTGGTGCTCTTACAGACATTAATATATCGTATTTATCGCATGTTTTTGTAATCTCAGTAGTATAATACTTTGGATTACTAAAACCCTCACTAATATCTGAGTTGCCTCCTAAAAACGGTTTACCCATTTGATCGGTATTGTATGATTCAGATTTTGGTGACTGACCCATCGTTATTAAATGTGAGTGTTTTAATGGAACTATACGCCACTTAGTGGGTATTCTACCAATCCACTTTATACCACTATCTTTAAACTCAACATTAGGATCCAATCCTTTAGTAACAACCTCACTAATCAGTGATTGCTTATATTCTTTAAGTTTTTCGATTTGTTGCTGTTGATTATTGATAAGTTGATCTATTTTAACTTCTGATTCCTTTATTTTTCGGACGATTTTGTTTTGTACGCTGCAATCAGGTTTGGGTAGCAAAAAAGTATTTAGTTTAGACATAGCGATTCTCATTCTAATTTCTAAAATCCCATTACCATAACCTTTTAGAGCATTTTGAAGTTCAGTCGTTTGGAATAAATAGTTATAAAACTCTATTGAGTCATTTTGATTTCTGGGTCTTAACATGTAGTAAACAGGACTTACACATCCAAAGTAATTAGAGATACCAACAGATCCTATAACAACATTCATACTATTTAGTACTAAATCTCCTGGATATGCTAACTTATAGCCTTTAATATCCTCTTTTGAATTATTACCTACTGCACCTTTTTCTGAATATGGAATAACACCTCTATCGTTGGTTAATGATAAGATAAAATCTGTCTTAATAGGATTGTTACTTTCATTTCTTTCAATAAGAATATTTTTTATTCGACTAATACTCCAAGACGAAGGAACTACCCCATACCAATCAGTATTACTCATTACCAAACAACTCCTTCATCAGTTGTGTCTCTTCTTCTTCAAGTTGTTTAATCTCAGCGAATATATCTGAGGATGCCTTGGGCGGAACGAACTTATAAAATAATCTTGTAAATGGTATTTCATAACCGACTTTATCTTTGCTTCGATCCATCCAAGCTGATGAATTATAAGGTAATACATTTTCTTTAAAGAAAGCGTCGATATTTTCTTGTAGTGGTACTAATTCAGTATCACGTTTCTTTGAATCTGCTTGAGGTTTTCCTTTTTTAAGAATTGGTTTACCATTTTCATCTGTAATTGGTGATTCAACAGTTACTTTTGTGTATCCAAAGAAGTCATTATCGAATATTTTTGATTCAACAACTAACTCATATTCTTCATATTTTGCTTCTTTGAAATCTAAATAGGCTTTAGTAATTAAGTCAATGGATGCATCATCTAAGTCAACACGTTTCTTACCAATGTTTTTTCTTCTTTTCACATAACAATTAGAAGCGTCAAGTAGCTGAATTTTTCCTAAACGATCCTTATTCTTATTTTTAGATACTATCCATATATAAGTTGATATTCCGGTATTGTAAAAAAGGTCAGTTGGTAATTGAATGATTGCTTCTAAAAGATCACTTTCAATTAAATATTTTCTTATTTCACTCGGGCCACTACCGGCATCTCCTGTAAAGAGCGAAGATCCGTTTTGAATGATTGCCATTCTACCAGAACCTTCTTTTAACTTCTTTACACCGTTAAGTAGAAAGAGCATTTGTCCATCACTGATTGCAGGCAAGCCTGGTCCAAATCTGCCATCATAACCTAATTTAGTATATTCTTGTTTGACTTGTTTTTCTTCAAGCTTCCAATCAATACCAAACGGTGGATTAGAAATGATATAGTCAAATTCATAATTTGAAAATTGATCGTCACTTAGTGTATCGCCAAACTTCATGTTCTGAGCATTTCCACCTTTAATGAGCATATCTGCTTTTGCGATTGCATAGGTTTCAGGATTAAACTCTTGACCAAATAGAGATAACTTTGAATCGGAGTTAATCTCTTTCATTTTTTCATCCAAACATCCTAACATCTGTGATGTACCCATTGCCATGTCATACGCGGTCTTAACAACACCATTTTGTTTGAAATGGTCTTTTTCATTAGCTACTAAAAGTTCAGCCATTAGATAAATGATGTCTCTTGATGTAAAGTGCGCTCCTGCTTGTTCATCATAGGATTCAGAAAACTTACGAATGAGTTCCTCAAAAATATAGCCCATGTCCATGGATGTGATTTTATCTGGGTGCATATCTGCTTTCTTAGAATTAAACTCTTGAATAACGATATAAAGCACATTCCCTTTATGCATTGTTTCTAAAACTTGTTCAAATTTAAAATTGGAAATAATATCTTTTACGTTATCAGAGAATCCTTTTAAATATGTATCAAAATTAGATGCAATATTATCAGGATCTGCTAATAGGTTTGCAAAAGTAAATGGGCTAACATTATAAAAATCATAACCAGTGGTTTTGCATAGTAATCCATCCCTAATGGCATCAATTGTCTTTTGTTCGTTTAATTTTTTATTAAGTGCAAAAACTTCTTGTTTTGTTTCTCTTAAAGCGTCGTCAAATCTCTTTAAAACTGTCATTGGTAAGATAACCTTACCGTACTCGTGTGGCTTAAATAATCCAACAAGATGGTTCGCGATTGCCCATATTAGATTTGCTTTTTCTTGAATATTAGTTGTTGTTTGTTTACCAATCTCTGCAGTTGTCATTATTGATACTCCTCTTTTCTGTGTTGACGTTATACTTAATGAACAAATCATTTATTTTTTCTTGACTTTAATATTAGGATTAAATTTCTTTGTTTAACATCGATTAAGTGAAACAAATGAAATCCCTAGTATTTCAGCTAGTTCTTTTTGGGAAAGTAACATTTTTTTCTCTAAGTATTCTTATTTATATCATAGGACTATCCTTTCATCGTATAATTAACATTATTATAGCACTTCTTATAAACATTCGTAACCCCCTTCGTTTAAATGGTTGATTTTCTATATTTTCTCTAAAAAGTCTCGAATATTCACATCTCCCTCTTTGTGAGATCCCTCCTCCTTTTCTAAGAAACCTGAAAGTAATGGTGTAAATATTTAGGTAATCCTTAAATTGTTGAAATGAAAAATAAAATAAGTCTACAAAATTATTAATTAAATCTCTATAGGGCAATACTATCTTAGCTGATAGGGGAAATTGTCCCTTTATGTATGTAAAAAGGTCTGACACATATTGTATCAAACCCGTTCTTCTTACATGGTGCAGAAACTTAGACCTAAACCGTATCCATAAAATTGTGAGCTACTGAAATAATGTAATCTTTTTATAGTGAGATATGATCTAATAATGATTTAAAATTGTCTTTCGTTTCTTTAGATAACTTTGCTAGTGAAAGTCTGTTTTTAAATGCAACACAATCGTTAAAATACTTAGTCTTCTGCTTATCTTCTAAAGAGAATAAATCTTCAATCGTTTTCCAATTTGGATTAACATCAGCAAGTGATATAATTTCAACATTCTTGCGGTCTTTATGTTTTTTTTGGAAATCTAATCCAGCAGCATCACCATCAACTAAAATTGTTGGTAATTTTTCAATCTTCAATAATGTTTCTATGATTCCAGATTTTTTGACACCTTGTATAGGCAAGAACACTATATTTTCTATTTTGTTTAGAAGCTTAAATGCGCTTAGATAACAATAATCTGTGATACCTTCAACAAAGATGGTATGTGTACTGCCTTGGTCATATAACACATGTCTACCTACAGTAAGTGCATCTTTAATAGGCTTAAGTGCATCGGTTTCTTGTCCCCCTATCGCATGGAACTTATTATCAATGACAGCACCATCACCTTGTCGACTAACCACTCTTATTTCTTCAAGATAATCTATATCGATAAAGAATGGGATATGTGTACTAACTACGAATGTCAATTCTGTCTTCTTTGCATATTCTTTCATGAATTTTCGAAGTTCCTGAACACCTTGCATGTGTAGATTGGTCGCGGGTTCATCCATGATGATAATATCCCCACGTTTTAGCTTAGTTTGAGCAATTACAGTAAAATAGAAGTTAAAGAACCATCTAAAACCTGCCGATTGCTTATCTAAATGAAGTGCAATTTCATCCATGTATATGGATAGATAAATGGATTCTTTCTCTAGAGAAATTTCAAATGAATATTTCTTTTCTTTAGAATAGAATAGCTTATTGAATTGTTTGGTTACTTCATCAAGTTTAGTGTTGATGTCTTTTTGAGTCTTCTTAAGTAGTCCAAATAAACTTTGTTGTTTCGCCTTAGAATAGCAGTTAACTAATTCTTCAACGTTATAATCGATTGCTGCAAAAAGAGTTAAATAGAAATTCGATGTCTTAACTTGATCAGGAGTAATCGTAAGTTGACTGTGTGATGTAACCTCTTCTTTGAATCGAATGATATTTGGCATTACATCGAGTTTGTTTTTTTCTTGCCATTCAATAATTTCTGTTGGTATAGACGGGATTGAAGGTTTAAATTCTTCCACTAGGCTATTTGCTCGATCAGGCTTCATCATCTGGTCATAATAGGTTCTGACATAGTCAGGTCCCCAGTTTGCAGTATTTGCTTTATGAACTTTATCTAATAGTTCATAATTATCGTTGAATTTTTGCTCATTAACTATTTTTCTAGCCATATCATGATAATTTTGTGGGATTCGGTTTAAAAGCCCATTATGATTATTAAAAGTAATAATCCAAAGTGCTAGTTTTCTAGCTTCGGGACTTGGACTTGCGGTTAATTCATTTTTGTGATTATTGATTTTCTTATCTTTACTTGAATAAAAATAACTATCAATAGCGTTATTGTTGTCTACTAAGTTTTTATTTACACCAAGAGTTACTTCATCGGTTGCATAAACAAGAGATAATTCTGGTTTGGGGTTATCATTATTGAAGTCTGGAATATCAGATGCAGAAATACCGTTTTTTGTCCCTAAAGCAAACAATGCATCTAGGCAGTTGCTTTTTCCGCTATTATTTGGGCCAACAACAATAACTAAATTACCCATTTCACCTTTGGAGAAACTTGTGTTAAGGATCAATTCTTGTGGTGTGTTTACACCCACATTACGATAGTTTTGAATTCTAATTTTTCTTTCAGCCATTTTAATTATCTCCCTTTTTCGCATTATTAATAATAGTGTCAAATGTCACTTTATCGCTATTTTTTGTTGAATCTAACAATACGTCTAGCAAATCATCAAATACATTATCAGATGCGATTGATTTTATCAATTGCATTTTTTTCTTATCAATTTTAGATCTTGATTCAGATAGTTTCCTTACTGCGGTTAAGACTTCGGTATCGACATTTGATTGTGATTCTATTGGTAACACCTTATTTATCAAATAGTCCATAATTAGAGGTCTTGTCACAGTTCGGGTATTTTCAATAAACACAAAGAAATCAAAACACTTTTTCTCTATACCGTTAAAATTTTTCTGTTCATATAGTTCTAAGTATCTATACAATGTCGGCCTAGATACTTCTAAATATGTTGATAATTCAACCAATCGCATTTGAGATTCCTTTAACTTGTTTCTTATTGTCACTGTCCATCAACTACTTTCTTCAATATCATTATATCAGCATTTACATTTTTTGTAAATATGGTTTTACATTTTTCGTAATTTAGATGTGTTTATGACGATTAGATGAAGAAAATTTCTACTAGACAAATCGCTATTAATTACTCAGTTTTTGCACAATACTCTTTCTTAAAAATTGAAAATGCTTAAAACTTAGTTGCACATTTGATGTTACTCAGAAGTTTAACTTTATGTGCCTATAATCCGTGTCAATACATGACGCTATTTTTAACTGTAAATCATGAAGATAGAGAAATTTCGAACCATCCTGATAAAATATAGCATTAAAATTATCTATTATTGATCGAGGAATAATATTGATCTTTATTACTACTTTTGAGTAATCCACATTTGGTAAATAGTTCTCTTCAGCATGTACATTTGATCTCACAAATGGTTTATAGTAACTACAAAAAAGAGAACTATCATAGTTTTCTCTCGCACAAGACCCGAAAATAACTGAGAGATATGGATCAGGTCTACTACCTCCATTTTTATAAGATAATCGTGCTCGTGAATCGTTATATGTTTTTAAATCTCTATAATATTTTGTTTTAACTAATAACAATGCAGTTTTTGGAGAAACAGGTACATAAGTAAATAGATAATCTGAGTCTAAAGTATTTTCAATAATTGCACATCTTTCAGAAATGCACATCCAATTCTCATTACTTCGAATAATGGATAAATGAATCCCATACATTGCTAAATCTGGATTACCCAGAGATAACATTTTTGAGATTGTTAATATTGGAGAAAATTCCTCTAGGTGACGAAAAGTGTCATCTTTTTCAACCAATTCAAATACTTTAATTATTTCCTCGGTCATAAAAAGGATGTCTTTTTTCTCTGTA
The DNA here is from genome assembly GCF_025742995.1 of Paracholeplasma manati. NCBI lineage: Bacteria > Bacillati > Mycoplasmatota > Mollicutes > Acholeplasmatales > Acholeplasmataceae > Paracholeplasma > Paracholeplasma manati. Next base: position 22,243 of record NZ_JAOVQM010000001.1, read on the forward strand.
TATCTTTTTACCCCCCATAAATAATTGTTACTCTTATACATGGCAAAATCATCCTCAATAATCACTTCTGATGTGAATTGTTGTCTATATGAACAGAATGCACAGTAAAGTTTCAGTAGAAAAAGTTGCTTACCTGTTAGTTCTATTGACTCCTCGGAATTGTCAATTAATAAGATAATATTCGCTATATAACTTTCAAACCTTGAAATTCTATTTTCTAGTTCATCAGTACCTTGTGTTTGATAATATTTTTTCTTGGAGAAATCATATCTATATATTTTTCTAGTTTTATTAGTAGTTTTGTTGTGTATTTTACCACCCAAATCATCCCATTTTTTAATATGGAATCTCGGTAGAAAATGGTTATTAATTTTCATTTTTCACCTCTTGGAGTTAAATCTCTTGAGTAGAGCAAAATTTGGTATAACCCACTGATTATATCAGCCATATTGACTAAAAACATATAGAGCAAGAAGTATAAAAAGAATGCTCTTATGTTAATAGCATAAAATTTGATATTTGGATTAAAATCGAACAAAATAATAAGCACTATAAATAATAACAATATAGTGAATTGAAATATCAACAAAACAGCACCTTTTCTAAAAGTAGTTTGGATTGTACTATCTGATTTTAAGTTCATGAAAAAGTTTTTCGCAAAGATTAATGCAGTTAATGTAAAGCCAGTAAATGTCGACATTACTGAAACTATGTTGTTTGGTGTTAAGGTACTAAATGCAGGACTGGTTACGCTAAAAATCAATGCCACCATAACACCAATAATACTAAAAATTAGAATTCTGATTATTTGTCTTTTTTGAAATAAATCAGTTGTTTTCTTTATCATATATATGTTCCACTATTTCGACAATTCTCGAAATATACTTATTCTTTTCATTGATTGATATTTCATTATTAGTCATATTTTCACTAAAGAAATCAACTACATTTTTTTCTATTACCTTTGATGAGCCTGCGTTTTTACTTTGATATGTACGCTTCTTCGAGTCTTTGATGACTACCAGTCTCCACTCACCGGAGGTATTTGTATATTCAACCATGTCACCAAAAAAGTCTTGTTTAACTTTTAAAAATCCATTTTCGTTTTTGTAAATTAGTGAAAGCTTAGAGTTGTTTGTTTCTTCTTTAGTAGCTTTTAGCTGTTCTTTAATTTGCTTGCTGTAGCCTATAAAATTAGGCGGATAGAAGTCTAACTGTATTTCTTTAATAGAATCGCTGTTATGCTCAACTAAATCCCAAAAATATTGTGTTTCTTTTAATGGTGAAATCTTAAAATCATAACTTACTACGTTATCTTTTTGAACACTGTTTAAACCTTCTTCAAGGATATTTATTATAGTATCTTTGTTTATTATCTTATTATCCATACCAACCAATATAGCTTGTTTACTTAAAGAAATGAATCCTAAAACAAAAGGTGTATCCTCAATTTTTGTTGATTCAATATCATCATCCATTTCGACATGTAACTCAGTTATACTTCTCTTACCTAATTTAAACATGACTATATCATTGGTAATATCCTTTTCAGAATAGAGAACATACGTTTTCTTCCTACCTTTAATTTGCAATTTTTTTTGAGTTGCGATTTTATCCAATAATTTTTTTACTAAAGAATTCTTAAAATCCTTATTCTCATATTGATTATAATCATGAAACAAATCATGATCAATTACAACAGATATTGTTAGCACTTGAAATTTCATAATGGTACACCTCATTTAACTTAGTCATTCTTTTACGAAATTGATTCATGTATTCTAATAATCATCGTTACAAAGTTATAGTCAAACTAACATACTTTATGTTTTGATCCAACATTTCCCTGGCATTATAGATTATTTGATTGGTAGATAGATTTGTGTTGCAATATATTGTTTTATTTTTATACGTCAAAACCATACTACCTTTCATATTTTCATCTGAATAGGAGATATGTGGTGTCTTTCCACTTTCTGTGAAGTTTTTATCTATATCAGCCCACTCAACAAATTGCATAGGATTTCTTTTAAAACAATAAATAATTATATCTCTATAAAGATCGGCATATTTCGTACCACTAGGATTCATTCTTTGAATTTTGTAATAATCGAGCTTAACTCTACTGAAATCCATGGATGAGTTAATATTAACTGTAATTCTTTGAGGTTTTTTAGGTAAATTGTACTTTATTGGATAATTATCTAAGATATTGCCTACAAGATATGACTCTCTCCCGGAAACCATTGTTGAAAGAGCTATGACTCGATCCTGATAGTTTTGTATATATTGGTCTACCTCTGATAGATCGCTAAACATTAAATTTCCTATTCTGTCTTCATAATTTTTATTATCATCAACAAATTTGACTTTCTTCAGGTTTTCGAAATTAATTTTGTCCAAATCAAACGAACCTATCGATAAATAGAAACGTCCCTTAGAACCCGTTTTAAATATTCCTTTATTTATGTTTTCTTGGACAGTTGTATCGGATGGTATCCCTAAATATCTATATATGTATCTAACCACTTGTCCACCAAAACCAACCAATTCTTCGTTCCTGTTTCTTGTTTCATTTTGAGCTTTAGGATCAAATTCCAATAGTTGCTGGTTATTCAGTAATTGGAAAATCATATAGTTAGACTTATTAAAATTAAAGGTCTTGTTATCTATCGAGAGCATTCTTACTAAATAGGTTAAAATGGTAAATAATACTGTTTCAATGGACGTTGATTTTGTTTGTAGATTTTCGTAAGTTCGAATCACTCTTAATAAGAAAGGATATACTGAGGTATAATTCAATATCCTAAATTGCTTAAGATAAGTTTCAATTTGATGTTGATAATCCGAGGATGTCCCTTTGATGTTAGCGTAAATTCTTGAACAGCGTTTTAAATCGATAAATAAGTGTCTTAATGTTCCTCTTTTAATGAGTTCATCGTCTACAACTTTTTTAAATGATGAATATTTACGTTTATCATCACCTAGCTCTAATTGACTTAATGAATCAATGTAAATACTTATAAACTCGTCTTTGGGGATATTTGTCAAGTTTTTTTCTACAAATATCCAATAATCTGAATATAATTTTTCTAGGTCGTCACTTGTAGGTACTTTGAAAAAAATCTGATTTCGACACATATCAAATAATGATAAGTCAATCCCTAGTGAGTTCATTTTCTCAAATATAGTCTGTTTGTTCTGGTCGCCATCATCTACGATAATGATAGAAACCATCAATTTTTCGAGTCCACTTAAAATTTTATTGAACATCTCATCGTTTATTATTCTTTCTTTAAATCCAAAATATGCAGTCGCAAGATAGGAGGTATTTCCTTTAGGATCGGAATTCAAAATGATGTTATTGAATTCTTCTTCATCAACACTTTGGGGTTTGAGTTTTACTTTACCATCTAGTGAAATAATCATGTTTTTTAATTTGGCTTGCAAATTATTAATTGTTTGGTTAATTGTCTTGTATGTAGAAAGTGCCTTTATAAGTAATGACAAACTCATAAATCTTTGTTGTCCGTCAATAATTTCAAACAAATTGTCATTTTTTAAGTATAGTAAAAAACTTCCAAAGAAATGGTCATATGGTTTATCTGAAATGTCGATTAAATCTTCATTTAGTTGCTCAATTTGCTGCATTTTCCAACAGTAATTTCTCTGAAATAGTGGTATTTCGAATTGATAATCCATTCTTGATATAAAGCTTAATAATTTAACTGATTCAACTTTCACAATATCATCCTTCTTTATCTATTGATATACATACAAAATCCGCAACATCTATCTATTGGATTTTGTGCTATTACATTATGTTTATTTACTTCTAATAGTTAGTTTCTACTCTAAGCTTTTATCTAATTTGTGCGATTTGAACTATTGAGGTATAAAGGTAATTCTATTATTCATTGATTGGTTGTTTATAATTTCATGGATTTGAAAAGAATTTACTTATTATAATACTTAGAATTTGCTGGATGAGGTTTAAACTCATCACCGTCTTTAGGGTGCTCAAATTCGTTGTTATAGTTAATTAATGATTTTACATTAAACTTTGTTGATACAAGATATTGATTAAATCCGCCTTTAAACTCTGTGATAATTCTTTCGTGTGTTTTTTTGGGCAATATTATTGAGGAATTTCCCCAAGTAGCAGAGTTTGAAGTGATAACCATTGAAGAAAGATCTCTACTTAGAGATAGTATGATCGAATCAAAATAACTGGTATCCTTATTTAACATTGGAATGACGATAACATCAACTAACCCTTTAAATAAAGCTCTAGACCATATGTCTGTAACTTCAAAGCACAAGTAATCTGAATAAGAGATACCATTGTGGTTGACCATATGATAAACAGGTTTTTTGTGATTAGCATAAGTGTAAAAATTCTTGTTACACCAATCGATTTCTTCGTAAGAGTAAAAATTCTTTTCTCTGATAGTGACTAGTGTATTTCTTCGTTTGTTAATGTCTTTAAACGGATGCATGGACAACATTAAGTTGAAAAATTGTTTGTTTTTGACCAAAGCTTTCATTCCTGCATAAATAATCATATTAAAATTTTGTGCACTTAGCCCGATTAGATGTAACCAAGAATAATTTAAGTACAGCTCAGGTAAAACCAATATATTTGTACCATTATCTTTTGCTTCTAAGATGTTATCTAATAGCTTAAACGTATCTGGAAAATCAACTCCTGAATTCCATGAATTTAGTGGTTCACCTTCTTTTGTGTCAAGACAAACATTTGGATGACTAATGATATAATCCTTATCTAAGTCATCTTGATAATCAATATATATTTTTTTGGCATCAAAACCACTAACTGTTTTTACTTTTTCTTCTTTAATATAATCAAATTCAGTTAGTTTATTTATTCTAATGAAATCATTGATGCTTTGTTTGATTGTTTTTTTGCGTCCGAAAATGACATTCACTAATTGATCATATGTTAGTATCTCCCAGAGGTGTATAAATTGTACGGAGTTTTCGAAATGCTCTATGTAGAATTTATCGTTATTTGTTAGTTTATCATTCTTATAGTTTTCGATAAAATATCTTACCGGAGATATTGAGTTTATCATACGCGCATTCTTTAACATAAGTGTTGTTTGAGTGTTACCAAACATATTGGAATTACTTAGTGTTTTAGATATTTCATGCACTCTGGTATATGTATTAACCAATTTTTTTCTTAATTCAGATAGTTTTTCTTTCTTAACTTCGTTCAATTTAATCTTGTTAATAGTATAGATGAGTCTTTCTATACTATTACTAAGTGTTTCAAATTTATCAGGTTTGTTTTTAAAATAAGAAAACCAACGATAAAACTCCTTCCACATAGATGCTTTAAAATTATCGTCAAAACTCTTATCAATTTTATCCATCATGTCATTAATCGTATTATCTTTGAAATTCACATAGGTATAAATATAATTCATAAAAAGGATACTATCGGTCAATTCTAGATTTAATAGTGAATCCTCATTTTCAATCTTTTTAAAGATTAATTGTCGGTTTAGTTTTTTCTTATTTATATTCACATAACGTCTAAACGACAAATTTTCTTCATCTTCATTACTGTAATAGTTAATCTGTTTTTGAAATAAAAACATCATTAATTTGTCATACTCATTTAGATACTTGTTGCTCGACAAATTGAACACTTCAGTTTTGTCATCGTTCAATTGTATTTTGGAATTAACAATCGTTTTTTCAAGTTTGTTTCTTAAAAATTCTAACGCATCCCTCTTATCATGTTCATCTCGTAGTATGAGTATCATATCATCAACATATCTGCCAAAGAAAAGAACTCGATTATCGTGGACAATACTCTCATCAAAATCATGTAAATATAAATTCGATAAGAGCATAGAGGATGATAAACCAATCGGAAGTGAACCATCATTAATCTTTATTTTGGAGTATTGAAGTAATTTCACTCTATACTGATCATAAATTCGCTTAATTATTTCGGTTAACCATTCATGGTTTTCAATAAATTCATAATATTCATTGACTTTTTCGAATGGATTTCCGGTCGAATAATAAAATCTTTTAAAATCTGAAACAACTACGGTCATATTATCATGAATATTACGATGCGTTTCAAGCTTGAATTCTAGTTTCTCTAGCCACTTGTTATACCCTTTAACATATCTTTCAAAAAGATATTTATTGTCCCAATTGATATGTCTAGTATCATTATTGAACATATTTTTTCGATCAATAAGATTACCATATATGTGTTCACTGAATGAATTTGTATTGTGTATGTATTCTGCTAGATATATGGTCCAAAGTGTGTCAATTATATGTAACTCTATAGGGATATCTATCATGAAATTCAGGTCATAGCCGTTTTTAACCTTTTTCTTAACAAATGGATAAATGTCAATTCTTTCAATCATTCTTTCAAATTGATCATAATTTTTCTCATTAATTATTTCGGAAACAGTTTCTAATTTTAATGATAAATTATCCGCTTCAAATTGAGCAATTTTTAACTTGTCAATCATTGCGGTATTGTCATAAAAGATTTTTGCTTTTAGTTTTGAATATGTACCTTCTAATATCTCCATTGTGTATTTCATTTGAATCCTCCCTATTACAATAAAAAACCGATTTGAATCTGTCGGTTTATTTATGCCACTATGTTTTCCCCTGAACATCGGTTAGATAATGTTTTGCCAAAAAGTCTTTATTAAATACCTTCTCCCACAAAGAACTTAATAAATTTGACACATTATGGCTTGATTATATCACTTTTATTTAAGAAATATATTGTTTTCTTAATAATTATCTAAAATAATAAAAAGATTCATGTCTAAACAACACGAATCTTTCATTTTTTCTATACATATGGATAATCTTTTATTACAATACCCGCTTTTTCTTTATACAGCTCAACAATGACTTTTCTTTCATCAAACACTCTAGCTGATTTATTAGGAATCGCTCTATCTTCAGACTTCAACATTCTACAAACACTGATACTACTGATGATATTAGATATTTTTTCATCTGTTATGTCTTCAAGTTCTATCAACTTATTCACGATAAGTTTTAGTGGAATAATATGATCATCGTGAAAGACTTCTCTAAATGAGAATTTATTATTTCTGTAAAATGTTCTTTTTGTATAGGGTAGTTTCGCATTGCCTTTATACAAGTCCAAATCAATAGCATCCCTATTTTTAATAACAACAGCGTCCTTATAAAATTGAACAAAATGCTCACCAGTTGTCAGCATTGACCATAGTTGATCCGCCTTAACCGAAACATATAGTTTATTCGCAGGTATCCACATTTGTCTTAAGGTTTGATTAAGTATATATTTGATGTTTTTCTTATCAATAGAATAATCTTGTTTGTTGCTGGATTGATGGTAACAATCGAGCAGACTTTTAATCAGTTGAATCGTCAATTCTTTTGATTTTTTCATACATCCTCCGTATTTTGTTCATTCTTGATATTCCCTAGATAATCTTCCCTATCGAATGGATCCAGTTCAGATATCTCATCACCATCCATTAAGATGACTGATAATATATTAGGTTCATTTGGATTCAGATGTTTATAAAATGTGTCTACATAGGTCATAAACCTTTCAACATCATTTTCATCAATCCAAAATGAACCTTTACCATCGTAATCACGGGTTACTATGTCACCCTCCCAATATGTATTGAGTTCTGTGATTTCTAAGGTTAGCTGTAATACTTCAACACCTGAATCCGCTAAGAATTGAATCATTCTACCATTGTATTCAAGTGCACTTTTATTGTTATCTTCAAATGTACCCCATCTGAATTTATTATAGCCCATAGGATTCTCCTTCAACGGTTAATTGTGCGATTTGATTCAAATAAAACGACTTAAACCATTCTGTTTCTTCTATTATAATGTCTTTTGACCACGTCTGTACCTTGTGCACACGTGCGATTAACCATTCTAGATTATAGTGCGGATCATCTTCCATATAAAGATATACCCTATCTTTTGGATGATTGAATGCTTTAATGAGTGCTTCTCTTTGATGTATGGATAATTCATTTGGACAACCCAACATCAGCTTTTCAATATCAGTTTCATACAATATGAACCCCCTAGGAAAATACAAATAAGGATATAACCGATATTTGTGACTTACCATTGGATACAAATCAAGGATGGTTTGATATAGATTACGATGGCTATTGTGTTTGACTGATTTGGTGGTGGAATCAATATAGATTTCTCCGTCAATGATAAAGAATAATCCAGAAAGATTGGAAATATCTTGATGTGATTCATGGATAAAGTGTCGAGCGGTTATTGTGCCCATAGTTGAACAAAATATAAATGATCTATCGGTTTTTTCGATACACCAACCAAATAATTAGGTAAATACTTAGCCTTTTTAGTCAAGATATCTAATAGTGGTTTGATTTCATGGATACGAATGGTTTCTTGATAATGTATGTCTAATTGATAAGTCTCATAGTCCAACTGAATTAATGACTTTAACATCACCTTTAATTCATTCAGGCTATTTGTAGATACTGTGATCTTGAATGGTGCATTGTTAAAGTCTTCATAGTCACTGGGTCTTAAAGGTATGTCTAGTAGTTCTTCGGTTTTTGTTGTCATGATATCCTCCATGGTTAATAATTAGGGTGTCTTTCACTAAATTCACTAATTAGATTTGTAATATCCAAATCTACGGGTTTATTAAGTCGAATGGTCTTAATACCAACCCCTCGATAACGTACGATATCACGTCGTTCTTTCATCCTTTGTTCAATGGTGTCGATGTGGTTTTGTAGATATGATTCACCTTGAGTCATGAGTTGAACCAAGACATAACGATTATGGTCTATGGTGTTAATAGATACGATTTTACCCAAAATGTGTGGGGCACCTGTAAAGAAACAGTATTCAGGTACTTCACCATGATTCACTTTAAACAACAGGTATAAAACCACATTGTTTGTAAACGTCATGCCATTATCCGTTCTGGTGAAGTCAGGTAATGGGATGACTTGGTTGATGGTATAGCTGATTTGTGTTGCTTGATTGATTGGAATGTTGACTTTCATATCAGATTACCCTCTTTATTGTTGGCTAATTTTTGCCCACAAAACATACAATATGTTTGATGTTGATACGATAATTCATTTTTACAAGATGGACATATGATTCGATGATCGTTACCGTTGAAAGCTGCACTTGGTTTCAGTGGTCTTTCTTTTTTAATTAAACGGTTGAGCGTTTGATAACTCTTCATCGCGATTTCTTTATCTTGAGCGATATTAAACAATCGATTGAGTGCTTTTTGATAAATACTCATGATTTCATAATCCATCCTCATATCGGGATGATTGAGTTTTTCTTTTAAACGCTTTCTTGCGAGTAAGAACCTGCCTTCAAAGATATGAATCATCCATTCAGAGATATCACTCATAGCCATATAAAATATCGCAACCAATAATTCATGTAGGCTCAGTGATTCATCTAAATCTATGATTTTATCCATGAGTTCTACATCAAACTCGAACACATCGACACGAAAACCACTCTCATAAAACAATCTCATTAAGGTTTTTTTTAAATCCATCAAGGAGTCTTGGAAGACATATTCTTTTAGTTCTAGTAATTTAAATTCTGATTCATTCAAAATCTGAAATGGTTGATTTAATAGCATTAAACTGTAATCAATTTGATTAGTTTGATATACCTCATGAATCTTAATTAAATCCTGTTCATGAGCGCTAATGGTACTACAGACTGTTTCATACAACATCCTTAATGTAATACCTCTAGCAGATGTCTTCATCTTTTTAGTTCTCCTAATCATGGAAATTCAACAATACTACAAGATTGGTAATCAAAATATGAATCATTAATTGGTATAATATTAACAGACTAATATCGAGAATTGCCACTCTATCTCTATTATAATGGTTTTGACAATCCATAAATAGAGGGCAATCCAATCATTTAATAGTACTACATGACTAGACGGCTTTAACCCATAATAAAGCCATTTCGTTATCTTAAAATAGGATATTTGTACTACATTTAGGAGGTTTTCTCATGCAAGAAACACTTTTCGTCGACCCAATCAAAGTACCATTAGACATTAAAACCAGTCAAACACTTAAAGAAGATGCAGATTTTTTTCACATTGGTTCTGTCCATCAATTTAGTAAACTTGTCATTAAGAAATCATATAAATACTTTTTGTCAAGATTGGCTGATAAAGATAAAAAACTCAAAAAAGAACTCAAAAAGATTATATTTGATGAACGCGTATTAGATGAGGTTTTAAAAGTATCTAAGAAGGTATACTTATCCTTTGAAGATACCCCTGAAATCAAACACAAAAAGGAAAGTATCACTTTACGTATCAATCAAGATGAGATCTTAGAGTTTTCCAGCATTTTCCGTATATTCAAATCGGCGGGTTTAGAAGATGTGAATGGATTTACTGCTTTCTTAAGAATCCTATTATACCAGTATACGAGACTATCGAGAATTGAGCGAGAACGTATGTTGTTTTCAAGTCAATATGATACGATTAAAAACGCAATTGATAAGAAGGCTATATTACACCTGCAATTGCGTGATCAAGGTTTATTATCTATCCATCCTTATAAAATAATAAGATTTGGTGATGAATGTCATTTCTTAATTGGAGATGGTCACCTGACTATGGATACTTTATCGATAAGACTATCGAGAATTGTTCAATTATCATTAGATGATTCACAACTTTTCGAATCCATGAGTTCGAATACAACCGATTTGGTTCATCAATTCGAATCCTCATCATTCCAATATTCATCGTTAGGTTCACAATTGGACAGCAATCAAATACTCGAAACATTACTTCTATTACAGTCGTTCACAGCTATATAAATTAAAACCAGAAAATCGATAGCAGATTTTCTGGTTTTTAAATGAGTATTATGAGACATTTGCTATCGGTAATAAAAATCAAAAAGGCATTTTCGATGTATTTGTATCCATAGCTCGAGATAATAATATATGCTCCAGTACACATAGATACTTGTAAAAAGTTCAAACTAATATGTCCATTGTGCTTTTATTCAATCATTTCGACTGTTAATTCAATATGTAAGTCACTTCTATCTTCTATAATACAAATTTGATCAATGCTATTGATTAATAATTTAATTGTATCGCCTGCATGTGTTTCAAAAATCGTTGATCTCGCTAAAATTAAGTTATTGCTTTTTATAATACTACTCGCTTTTGCATAATAATCTTTTTTTACTTGATATGTCACACCTTCGTGAACACTACCTTGTTCTACAGTTATTTTAAAAATTAAACCCTTATTAAACTCGGTTTTAAATAGTATGGCATTGCTCATATTTTTCTCCTTGTTTTCACTGAATCCATAGAGTCATGGTTTTCTTTTGTCCACGATAACTATTATTGTATGATGTTATCCCACTTTGATTGTCGAGTTCGATCTCTAAATCAAAGTTGTTGATGTCACATTCCAAGTATTCTTTAGGAAAATCCTCAGGTCGATGAACCAGTAACGTTAGATTATCCTTGATTAGCTTATAGATCATGGTGTCGTAATAATATGATTTATTCTTACCTTCTTTTTTAAGATAAGCATGGTATTTAGAAAAATTGGTTTCGATATTTTTTAGTTTCATTGTTTTTATCCTCTTCTGTTTTTATAAGTTTTCTGGTGGGTATTCATCATAATCCCAATACGGTCCCATATCGTACTCAGCATCCCCTTTATAGCGTTCTTCATACGTTGGATTATATCGACTTGGTTTAGATTCGAAATCACTGATGTAGGTGTTAGTGGTTGGACTGGTAGACTGACTACCAGACCAACAACTATAACATAAGTAATGGTGGCTTGGTCGATGTGATATATCCTCACCACAGTGTTGACAACGTCTTTTTTTCATATTAAACAGTTGTTTTTTGATCTAACTTCGCATAAGCATCAAAGGATGCTTTGTACAATAATTTGAAACGTCTTCTCGCATCTACAGGACTCAAGATTTGGGCTTGTGAGCCAAACTTAAATAGATGCATGAACATGGCAGTTTCATTGGTTTTGAAGGTATAGGTGTATTTATTATTTGGATCTTGAATACCGATGATTGGCAATCGATCTTCTTCATACATGAATCGTCTTAAACCTAGACTGGTGAACTTCACAGTGAAGACTTCATCTGGTTGATTAGACTTGGTTTCTCGTTCTTCAAACAGCTGTTGAATCACACCTGTAAAGTCGTGATATTCATATTTTTCTTTAGTGCCTTTGAGTTCACGCTTGGACAATTCTTTGATGGTGATGTTTCCAAGCATCTTTCCATTATGATCTTCATATTCACTATATAGCAGTTCAAGGCTTTGTTGGATTTTTGGCTTATGGATTGCCATCGGTTCAATCTTGATATAAGTATCTTTATCTTTATATCGAACAACGAGGTAATGCTGGATTGCATTCTCTAAAATCTGGATGGTATCTTTAAAAATGATGCGTTCTCTTTGTTCTCGGTCTAAGGATGCGTAAGACTCCAATATGATTTTGATGAAGAAGGAAATGCCTGCATTTCTTGGGGCGTACATATTGAAGTATTTCGCATCTTCTACACTCAACAATAAGGACGCATTTTCTTTATTCAGCTTCAATTTAAATTGATGATCGTTTGGGTATTTGTTTGAGTATTCATAAATCATTGTTTTCATGATTTCATTCGAGAATTCATCGATGATCAATTTAGAAAGCTTATTGTAAAAGTTTTCTTGATTCAATGCTTTCTTTTGAGCACTGTCAGTCGCTCTTTCAATGGCTTTAAGTTGTTTGAGGGCTGAAGCTCTTGAAAGTGGGAAATCATCCAAATGGTTTTTGATGATGGTATTCATGAACCCACTACGGTTGGTGAGTTCATAGTCATCATGAAATTTGATCATGTCAGCTTCAATGATGTTCATTGCATGAGCAGATAAATTGATGTGTAATCTGTATTCTTCATTCAGTGTGAAGGTATCTTTTTCTTTCATATATGTGCCTCGTTTCTATGCTTCATCGATGTCGACATACAAGCCGACTGTATTCTCATCTGATTCACTGGATCCAATCAGGAATATGACCTCTGATCCGCCTTTAATCGCGTCTAGCTTACGGATGAGGGTTATGAATGGTACATTTTCCGATGATTCAAAATCAACAATCATCTCAGTGTTTGTATCTACTGATAAAACTAAATGATGATTAGGCAATATTTTAGGTGCTTCAACACCGGTTTCTTCGAGAAAGAATTCATATATCTCATCTTCATAAGAGCGTTTTTGTGCTTGTTGTTCGTTCCATTCAGCTTCTAAGACTTTGTCTATATGGATGATATCCGATTCGCTATAGACAAGTGCGAACTCTTTGTTTTTGTCATAAGCCACTTTGGTTGCTTGATCGATGATGGGTTGGTTTGCTTTATTGATGTAATACACACGAGCGGTAGGGCTGGTAAACTTTGATCTGTCTTTCATGGTTTTCTCCTTTAATTTAGTGAATAACTATTTTGTTGTTTGACTTTGTCCATGTAGTGATACATGGCACCCAATGTCGTTTTTCTCAGTAATTCTTTGATTTTCTTTTGAATGACTTTTTCGATGTATCTTTTGGATTCATGATTTAAATCTTCGTTTGGTTTAATCAAGATGTCTTCAAAGTTTTTTGATTCAGAATGTATTAACGCATTGTAATGGTCACTGATTCGAATGATCTTTGTATGGGTCTTTCCATATAAGCTCATCATCAAGTAGATGTATAGGGATTGGGATCTGGTTGATCTTTTCACACTATACTCAATGTTTTGAATGCCTGAAATGGCTTTACTCAATTGAAGTTTGTGGATGTAAGTCTGAATGTATTGATCTAGATTCGATAATGTCATTTTGTTCACCTCTTGACGTAATTGGTAATCTTTATAATGGATGGCCATCCCTTACATCTTCATTATCGCATATTGATTTTATGATTATTAGAGGTGTGTAAAAATATTTTAAAGTTCATATTAAGAGCCATTTTTAAATCTTTATATGTCTTTTTTGTTCATACTTTATGTATATTATATACCTTTTAAAACGAAAAAACTTCCGTTTGGAAGTTCTTTGTTGATTTAAAAGCATCAGTTGACATATTTGGTTTGAATCGCAGCGATGTGATCTCTTTTGACTTTATTGCTCAATCCTTTGTTCTCTAACAACAATTGATAATATATGTCATCGGTATTGATTTCTTTGATATTGATGGTTTTTAACATCTCATAAAACACGTGTTTATGTTGTACTTCTTTACAAGACACTTTGAGTTCTGATTCATCTGAGAATAAAACTATATTCCGATAATCAAATTTTACATACTTGTTGAGGATTGAAATGTGCATTTCATTCTGTTTAACAGGATTGATGACATCGTATGAATTGGATTGGGTATACAATTTACCGCCTGGTTTATATCGATAACTACTTTTAATGACTTGTAACCAAGGGTCTTTTGTATATGAACCGAATATGGTACCTTGGTAATCTTTACATTCAATAACGAATATGTGTCCTTTATAAAACAATATCATATCGATTTCAGTCGTGGGTAAAGACTTATTATTTGTTTCTAAGTATAAACTTCGGATGATTTTACAGGTTTGAAATCTTCTTCTGAGACCTGTTTCAATTAAGGATTCAAAATCATTGGTAGCATTGGTTTGAAGGTGATCAAAATAGTCTTCGATGTCTTTTTTTGATATATCTTCTAAGCTCAACAGAACTTCAAAATAGTCGGTTAATGAGAACTTACTCTTCTTATTAGCCTCATAGTAACCTTTGATATGATCATATAAGAACTTTTGGTTGTGGCTAGAAATATGTTTGTCTATATTTATATAAAACTCTAAAACGCTTGTATATGGTGATATATCGAATTGAAATCCTTTTTGTCTTTTCTTAATTTGAAGTGCTATATCTTTATATGGCATCAATCGTGGTTTGGTTTTCAATCCAACGTGTTTATCGATAAAAGCTTTTCTTAGCTCATCTGCTGCCTTGATTGATTCGAATAAATCATAATCTATTCGCCATTCTCGGTAAATGTAATTATCTTGATCATATTGTTGAATAGCAGACTTTAAACTGACCATTCTCGTCTTTTTATCTTTAATTGCGAAAATTAAATCTTCATAGGATTTGATTTGATCTGCGAAATCCAAGCTCCTAGGGTTTAGCTTATGATCATGAATATCCGCTAGGTATAGTTTTGTTCGTTCAATTAATCCCATAACATATTCATTGTTACTTAAAATATTAGAATGTAGCTTATGAATGTTTTCGATATAACTCGCATTCTTAGATCCTTTATCCACATTCAATGTGATGTATCGAACCTTCTGATTTGTTTTATCTAAGGTTGGATTAGATAATAGGACATGTTTTTGGTTAATCTTCTTATTCAATCGTTTAAGACTATATTTACATGAAGCTATCTTGATGCTTTCTAGTATATTCATGATAACCACCTGATTAATCTATGTTTACAGCCAAGCAAAAAACAGGATAACAAGCATCGCTCCAAAGAGAAAATCCCATTGAGTGTCTATGAATTTAGGATACTTCATTTTAATCCTTTTAAATACACCCGAAGATAATATATGAATGAGCATAATTGGAGTAGCCAATAATGATATGATGATACTATCTTCCACACTGAACCTTGATATTGGATTATTTAAAAAATAAACCGCTGAAATTATCATCAATAACTCTAAGAAAGCGAAATAGAATAAAAAGAGCTTATTCGGTAATGCCATACGTAGTTCTACTACATCCATGGTTTGATCTTTCGATATGAATTGGATGATGTCTTTGGTAGTACTATAAATATGGTATTTAAACATCGACTGATAAGTAGCATGGAATGCTTCCTTATCAGAGATGCTATCTTTATGGATCAATAAAGTCACTTCTTTTATGTCTGTGATACTATAGGACTTCAATTCATCTTCAATCCCTGTTTCAAAAGGTATCAATGTTTTCTTAGCGGTTCTAATGAATAGTTGATTTTTCTTATAAATGAGGGTTGTCGTATCTGGAAAGATATAAACCATCCCTTGATTATCTTTTAAGTACACGTAGTCTTGTTCTGATTTGCATACTTCAATCGGCAGTCCTAATCTTAATGCTGTATGATAGGTTCTCAATACTTCATTGGTCATAGCCAATAGGAAGTAATTCAGTTTTGTTTGTTGATAAAAAGGACTTCTCTTATATCGATATCGTTCAAAAGGTGAAACAACCAAATACCCCATTAACCATATCAGCAAGATTACCGCTAATAAAGGTGATAATACAATTAATAATAAAATAGATGAAAAATTCTTCATAGTCAACTCCTTATGTAACCTAGGTTCAATCTCGTGTTTATTTTATTTAACTTCCCACATTCTAAACCAATCAATGTCATATGGACCTAAACTGTCCATGCGTAAGGAAATACTGGATGGCAAATTAATTACTTTCAATAATAAGTTTACAGTATATACTACCTCATCAAAAACATATTCAAACGTAAATCTGTATTCATTAGGATTACCTCCTATAGCATTTCCACCTAAAAAGAGGAGTGGATAATATACTTCGTCCTCATCGTTTTTTTGAATGGATAATTTGACTTGATAATACTTATGGTTATCTCTTGGGGAAGCTAAGTCATCCAATACATCAATACCTTTAGAAACATCATAGTTATCCTTAGATAGTTCGATGAACTGAACTTTTACTTTGCAAAGGATAAAATCCCCATTAGTAATTATCTCTCGTGTTTCATAGATGCCTTCGACAATCTCCTTGGTGTGCCACCTTTTACAACTAGTAACCAGCGAAGTCAAACAAATCACGATACACAATAATGATAATTTTTTAATCATGGTATCACCTTCCAATTCAAATCATAATACTCTAAATCTGTCCAAGTAAGTATAACCTATCCATTTGTTTAGGTTTATAAACGTTAAGATAGTCTATTGTTTAGAAATATAAACATGGTTGTAGTTGATTACCAAAAGGGTTCAAGCTTCACATCGATGTGATGCTTGATATCTGCAATGGTAACAACATCTTCATCCAAATTAAAAGAATAGCCAATCTTATCCTTATGAACATAACCTTTATAAGGGGTTGCCTTAATGTAACAAACGCTTTGGATATCTTCATTATTGACTTCTTTATACCAATGATGAAAGACTTTTAAGAATACTTCTCTAATGTCTTTATTGACTACATCCAATGGGTGTCCTGTAACATAAGCTTTACACCAAAAGCGGTTGTGTCCACCATCGGATATCATCACATAAGGATTGCTTTGGATTTCTTTAACATAGTTACAATTCAGATCGGTAACAATCCAAAATGAACCTTGATAATAAAAGCTATCGACAGATCTCACTGTAGGGACATTGTCTTTTGCTGTAACAACCAAAACGATTGAATCGTTTTGGAACTTCTCTTGAATGATGTCTAATACACCACTGCTTTGAACTTTATTTGTCATGTGTTTACCTCTTTAATATGAATCGATTCATTATTCTTATTTTATCAATAAATCTTACATTTTAAACATTTAATTTATAAAAATAGGTCAGTGATTTTTCTCACTGACCTATTTGGGTATGTTTAATTAGTTTGAATTGGAATCTGTTTTCATATAGACAACCACATCTCTTTGTGGCATGCTGCTAAAATCAAATAAGGTATCTGAATCTGCTTCGACCCATCCGATGAAGTCTAGAGGATACAGGGGCTCATAAGGAATGACTGTATCTCCTGCCTTGAAATCGACCGTGATTTGAGCGGATTCTGATATATAAAATGTTAGTTTGTACATTTTAGGTGTCCAATAACCATATAAAGTAATATCCCTCGTTAACAGGGTGACTTGATCAGCGTTTTGAGTCAATTCTACATCAAAATACCAACCCACAAAATCATAGCCTTCTTTTTCAGGGGTATAATCCGGTAAAATGAGTGATTCAGTATGTAAAATGCTTACTGGTTCTATGGTAGTGTCTCCATTTGTAACAAACTGAATCTCAAAAGACTTTTCTTCAAATACCGGAAATAACCAGGTGGTTTCATTGAGAATGGTTTCCTCATTGAGTACAGGACCACCAAGCGTTTTCCATCCTACAAATTCATATCCAGGCAATTTTGGTTCATAATAATGTGATTCTAATGATTCCCCAGGCATCACATCCACAGTCATAGGTGTAAATGCGTAGAAGTCATTGGTGAAATGGATATGAATGGTTTCAGTTGTTTCACTTGGTTGTTTGGAACACCCTGTTAGGAGTAATAATAAAAGGATGAGTATTATTTTTTTCATATGAATTCGTCTCCTAATATTTATGATAAATTCACTTCAGTACATTTAAACTGATAGTTCACGAGATAACTACGTTCACTATAAACCATGACATAGTAAGTGCCTAGGGTTATTTCATAGGTAATATGACTCATATTCGGTATAGGTTCAACCAAATTCCCCATAGAGTCATATACTTGAAACAATGCAGTTGCACTCAAGTCTATCTGATAAAAACCACCATCGACATCCAAACGATAATAATACTGTGCTTCAGGTGGAATATACCCGTAATAAGTCTCATTAAGTAGAATGGACTCATCTGCTAAAACAGGGTTTGGAACTGGTAAAACATGATAGGTTTCTAGATTGATTGGATTAAACACATTAAATGTATAATAGGTTTCAATCTGAATCCGTCTTAAACCCACCCAAAGACTGACTGATACGAGCAGTCTCGTATGTAGGTCTGCGAATGTGATTTCTATATCTTCATTACGAACTGTGTTTTGCCACGCATGTAAGGTTTCTTCATCCATAAATAAAGCTTCAAACAATTCATCGCTAGGTCCTCTAACGACAAAGTCACCATTCTCTATGCTGTATTCCCATGAGTCATCGAGTTCATAGAGTGTACTATCAACGACTTGCTCAATGTCTTCTTTCGCAATCACGATTTGTTTTTGAATGTATTGATTGGTTTGATACTGACTCAATGTGAAAACATCGATGTCTCCATCACTGTTTTCCATCATGAGCGTACCGGATAAATCGCTATAGATGGATTCGTTATAATACGGTTCAGCACGGAACGTGTTTTTAACAAAACTGGTGGTGGTAATCCCACCTTCAGTGATGTGAATATACGATTCAGTGAATAAGGTGTTGTACGGTTGATTGTATTTTTCTAACATGGTATCTAAACTTTGTTTCGCGGTTAAACTCGCTTGTTCTGCTAACGCGACGGTTACGTCATTGGTCATGACTTTACCAGATATCTCAGTAACCGCGACTAAGAGAAACGTCTTTAGCCCTGAATAAGTGAGAACTTCAGAGGCTTGAGCCAAATTGGTAAATGAAATGGGGAATTCATCAGAATGATAGGTGGTGCCTAAAACGGTCACTTCAGTCTGTAAAAGGACTGTCGCTTCAACATCGACCATGATGCCATTTGGGTATTTGGTTTCAAAGAAGACTTCGAGTTGTTTATCTGCATCTACCCTATCTAAATGATGGTGTCTAAAAGTGATGTATTTTGAATAGTTTTCTAGCGTTAAATCATAGGTATACTTATATGTGATTTCTTCTGGTGTTTCTTCCGTTGGTTGTTTAGAAACACAACCCACCAAACTCAATCCAAATAAGATCACAAAAACCCATTTTAATAATTTCATAATACGACCTTCTTTCTAAGACTTATTTATATTTCGCATACAGCGTGATGTTTCTTTTAGGCATATCACTAGGGAACACGAATGGTACCATCGGATTGGTTTCATACCAATAATCAAAATCGTCATACTTGCTCATACTGATGGTTGGAAAATCATCCCCAGGATAAGCGGTGAACCTGAACCATTGACTTTCAGATAGTTGATAATATACGGTATAACTGGTCAATGTCCATTTTGCGTACAATGTGATATCAGCTTGAACAGCGTCATATTCAAAATAACGGGTGGTGCACTCAGGGTCAACAAACCAACCGATGAAATCATAATCTGGTCTGATTGGGGTCGGTGGAAAATAGGCTGTACCCTCATTGATTAATTTCGGCTTGATGGGTTCTCCCCCATTGGTTTCGAAAACCATCGAATACTGAATTGGTTCAAAAACTTCGTAGAAAAAGTAGTTGTCATGAATGGTGTCTTCTGGATAAAAGCGTTGTCCATCCATGGTTTCCCAATACAAGAACACATGATGATTTTTTCTAGGGATACCTAATGTATCGCCTAAGGTGTTGCCTTCAGTGACGTACCTTGGATTAGAAAACAACTCATTGTTATAAATGATATGAACCGCATAGGCTCTTTTATCTCTTGAATCATGGCGTATACAACCGGTAAGGGTCATCATTAAGATAAACATTACCAATATCATCTTTTTCTTCATCGCTAACCCACCCATCCAACCTTGAAATAATCGAAATATTGACACATTCATTATATCATTATTGTTTTATTTGAATAGATTATTTTTTGATTTTTTATTACTGAAAAATTTTTCAATTATATCACCTATCCAATGACAAAGTTATAGGTAACTCTAAACGAATACAAAGAATGGCTTTATCACGAGAAAAAGACCCACAAGTTCATCGCTTGTGGGTCTATTATTACTTCAGTTTGATTGAAACAAAGGTATTCGCTTTCACCGTTTTGGTGATGGTTGAATCGTTTGGTCCATGGAAAGTGATCGTTTGTGTACTATCCGATGGGTTCCAAACCAACGCATACACACTACCATCTTTAGCATAGACCGATGAGGATACATGCTTGTGGATTTCCATGATGTAATCACTACTTCTACTACCATAGGTTTGTAAACCATGGAGTAAGTAATAGGTTTGAGATAAATCACTAGGGTAATCATCATTTAAAATCTTATTGGCGTCAAATTGTGAAATAGCGAGTGATGGATTGATTAACGCTTGAATACTCCACATATTGGCGAACCACGTATCTAAGGTGTTGTTTTTAGCGGTTAAATACGTTTGATAGATGGCAGCGAGCTTGGTCTTTTCTTCTGGGGTAACTGCGTAGTTTGATATGTATTCACCATTTGGTAACCACTGGATGCCATAGATAAACGTAGGGTTCGCACCAAACCATGTGGCGTAATCGTATTTACCGCCCCAAATCATCCCTGCCACAGCAGCGTATTGTTTATAGTTATCTTTAAAGACAACCCCTTCATAATCAAACATATAGGTCTTCGCACTCGATAACTCATGCACAAAACCGTAGATTGCAGCGTCTCTTAACTGTTTGTCGCCTTTTTGTAAAGCCCATAGATAACCACCAACCCATGACTGAATCGCTTCACTTGAGGATTCGATGTTGTTCCCTTCTGCGAAGGTCCCGAAACCATGTGCCCAGGTATGACCTGCCCATGCGTCAAAGGATCTCAAATAAGCATAATTATAATCACCTTTAACAGGGGTCATATAATCGGCTAGTAACGTATCTACCACGCCACCAAAATCGGTGGTGAAGGATTTATCATACATCGCTAATACCGCAGACGCGTAAATCAGATAGCCATGCGTGAACGCGTGGTCTGATAATTCGCTCGCGGTATTGAAATCATTGTTTGAATAATACACACTACCCCAACGTTCGTTGTAGTTTAAGTAGCGTTTGTCGGCTGAACCAGAATAGGTGTACCAATCGGATAAGACATATCGTAATCTCAAAATCAAATCATCTTTCATCGAATCGTTACCGATTTGATCAGCGATGATGATCCCTTGAGCGAGTGGATAGATGGCTTTACTGTTCCAATAAGGCCCTTCATCATTTAAGAAGTTCTCCGTATCATTGGTTCTGGTACGAAGGCTTAAATCGGCCAAATAATCGTTCATGGTGTCTTTACTAAATTCACCATTGGTTGGTGTGGTCATGGCTGGTAATAAGCCATAAAAGGATAATTGTGTTTTAAAGGTATTACCTGCCATCAGTTTGAGGTGTCCTCTCACGGTTTCAAACTCATAATCGAGTAATTCAACATCACTGTTTAAGTAATGGTGTGGTAATAAGAATTGTACCGAAGTATCGGTATCGTCTTTTAGATACTGAATAGCGTTATGATACGTAGTTTCAACGATGGAGGTTTTGTGATTTACTTCATAGGTCACTTCGCCTTTAATGGTTTTAACAAACGCGTGTTCATGATAAAACTGTGCTTCCGATAGACTTTGAATCGCAGCGACTGTAAAATAGTTATCCGATAGATTCATACTGATACGGTTGTTATTGATTGAAAAACTACTGCCTTCGGTGGTTGAGATTAAGAAGAAACGATCACCAAAGATGGGTTGTCCTACTTGGGCTGGACGACTGGTTTGATAGCCAATGTGTTTTTGAACATATTTTACAATTAAAGCGTCCCCATTGTGGGTGCCTGTCACGGCTTGACCATCGATGTTATAAAATTCAATCCCTGAAGCGCCGGCTGGCACCACATTGATGTATGGGTTACTGTTATTCATCACTTCTGCGAAGATATATGGTGACCCTTGGTTGTAGGTGAGTACCATGTGGTCTTGAGGTTGTGAGACATTGCGCATCGCGACACTGACTGAACTTTGTGAGTAATCGACCACATGGGTTTGATACCCTTCATTGAGTGTGGATGTCTTTAAATACATATCTGGTAATACTAGAGAGAAATTCGCCATGGTATTAAAACCATCAGGATTCCAATATTGAACAAAACCAGCCCCTGGGTTTGTTACTTCAGCCCCTAGATTGGAGAAAGAACTTCTGAGTGGGTTCGTATAAATCCCATTACTGCCGCCATAGTTTTGAACGAGTAAAGATGTCCACCAACCATTAGAAGGTACAGCTTGGTTTAATAGTTCTGGGTTAATGAATTGTGGGTTAATAGGATGGGTTAAATCGGATGCCGTACCGACACGGTATGAACCCGCTTCTAAATTCACTTGTGGTTGAGAAACTTGATTTCGTGTGATCGTAGGTCTGGTAATGGTTCCCGCAACCACAGTGACTTTACGGGTTTTATCGATCGATTCATCGCCATAATTAAGCTTATAAGACAAGGTTTGTTCACCAAGCTTACCATAGTTGACATGGCCGGTGACTTCAAACAGATATGAAATGTTTTCGTCTTTTTCATTGAGTACTTCTACCCCTTGAAGTGGGTGGAAATATTGGTTTTGAGTAATCGTGATATCCTCTAAGCCTTCAATCGATTCGATTGACTTTGGTAAGACTTCATCCTCATCCTCTGGTATATTGGATTTGGGTTTACACCCTGAAAGTAGAATCAATGTAAGGATTAAAACCATGAGCCATCTCTTTTTGAACATGAAAAACCTCCATAATTTACTGTATACCTCAGTATATCATAGGAAAGTTGTTGCCGTTTTGTTTCCTTTTAAAAGATTTCTAAACGGGCAAATTATCTAGAAAACGAGCCTACTATATAGAAAAAAACACCCAAACAGGGAGAGATGTTTGGGTGATTTCATGTTTAGGATTCGATGATTTTGATCACATCGACCGGTTTTTGTTTGGAATATCGGTGAATAGGTAACCATGAAGAAAGGGTTGATACAAGTATTGTCAAGGTTAGTATAGATACAACTTGTTTTAACTCAACCCAAAATAAATCTATGTCTAAATTTAAGTAGTCAAGGACAAAATCATTTAAGTAGTGAATAGAAATCGTCGTAAAAATCAATGACAAGATGGTTATGATTAACGACATGAATAGAACTTCACTCAAAAATATCCTGAAAATATCTACTTTTCTTGAACCAAGTGCTCTAAGAATACCAATGTCTTTTTTCTTATTTGAAATGCTGATATGAATGAAATTATGGAATAAGATTGAAGCGAATATTGCAATAACAAGTGAAACCCAAATAATCATGCTCTGCATAAAAACCATCGAATTATCATTATATGACATCATATACTCAATCTCATTTGTCACTTCATAACTAACGCCTAATTTTCTAACGCTATGTAAAAACGCAATGTCGTTATTCATATTGCCTGTTAAATTAACCAACACTGAACGGTATGGATAAGCACCAGTTTGTTGTTGAATCTGTTCATAAAATGATTGATTAACTAGTGAAAATGCGCCTTGGTAAAATCCAACAATTTCGATATCAAATACACTTATGCGACTACCTCTTAATCCGTATTGAAAAGAAGTTGCCATGGTGGTGGTTCTCGAATCATTTAAGATGACTGTTATGGATGCCTGATTCATTGCATTATGTTCTAGTGCGTAAGATGGACTTGATTCAAGGGCATTAAAGTAGTTAAAATCTCTTAAGGCTAGTACAAACTCTGCTTTGGTGTAAATTTGATCTAATGATGCAAGATCATCCTTATATGTTTCGTAGTTTTCGTTCGCGTAATTTTGAACAAGTTCTTCAAATAGCACCTCATATAGTGGGTAAAAGTCTGGGAACGGTTTCGCCATAAGCCAAAAATCCAAAGTGTCTATACCAATGATTATTTGGTTTTCTGTTAAACCATCCATATCAACCCCAGGTTTAAAAATAACATCATTCGGTATTGAATCTGTTTTGATTATTTTAAAATCAATCATAAATGTATCATTGGATTGATATGTTTCTTCTAAGTCTTTATTTGGTTCATCGTACTTAAATAGTCTTGAATTTCCAAATGACAAATAGTTACTTTGATTTAACAATTGATCCAAATATGTCTTATGTACATAAAGAAACGTGTGTGGACTATTGTCGTTGATTGCATCCAGTTCTTCTCTAAGCAACCACTTAGTCTCACCATCGCTCGATTCAACGTATGGGAGATACCGTTCTTTATTGAAATGGGTATCAATAATTCCAACGATGATCAGATCTGTGTAATTAAACAATTGCTTTCCTAACAAATCTGTTGGCTGATTGATCTCGAATATCTCATCATCAATGATATAACCATCCTTTTGATATGTCTCTACTAAATGTAAAGGAATCACTACTTCAAATTCATTTTGTGGTAATCTACCTATGATTGAATACCCTGTTTTGGCTAACAAATCATTATCTATATATATTAATCCTGAAGTTTTATATGGGTAATATGACGAATCTTGTGTGGGATTGCTTACGGTGGATAAAAAATATCTTTTCTCGTATACCGGCCTCATAAAACGGTTTGGGTATTTTGACTGAAGTTGATCGAATTGAGATTGCCCAAAATTAGAAGGCATTTCAGAAACAAATAATCCTATTTCAGGTGTTCTACTGATTGTAATTGTTTTTTGCCCAGCCAAGTAAGCTTGTTTAATTACTACATCATCTATCGAATAGTTCGTAATGCTGTCCAAAAATCCATATAAGGTGAATGAAAATATCAATATCAACATCGTGATGACCATTCTTACTGGTTTCTTTAAAAAAGCACTAAGTCCTATCATAAATGCGTCTTTTAAAGGTAAATGGGGTGTTTTTAAATCCATGTGTTGATTGGTTTCCATCGGTTCTATTGGATTGGAATCTTTTATTACTTTCCCATCCGATAACTCGATCACACGATCGCCATAGGCTGTAGCGAAGTCTCGATCGTGTGAAACAATGATGACCAAACGAGATTTGGATAACGATTTAAGTAATTCAAATATTTGTTTACTGGTATCCGAATCGAGCGCACCAGTAGGCTCATCGGCCAATAGGATTTTAGGATTCTTTATGAGTGCTCTTCCAATTGAAATGCGTTGTTTTTGACCTCCACTGAGCTCATAAGGCATACGATCGATTTCATCTTTCAAATCTAAAGTTTCCAAAAGATTAACCACTTCTTCTCGAGTGACCTCTTGATTTTGTAGTCTCTTGGATAAAGCGATATTCTGATACACTGAAAAAGATTCAATCAAATTAAACTCTTGAAATACGAAGCCCACTTGAGTGTTTCGATAAGCATCATATTCACTTTGATTGAATGAGGATACTTGTTTGTTTAAAAATATAACTTCACCCTGATCGGTATTGTCTAATCCACCGATGATGTTCATCAGTGTGGATTTACCACTACCGGACTTACCCAATAAAAAGACCATCCCAGTTTCGGTAAAAGATAATGAGACATCTTTTAAGGCCTGAACGACTTTGCCTTTTTTGGGATGGTAAGATTTTGACACATTCTTTAATGTTAACATGGCACTCTCCTGTAACGTATTATCTATTATAATAAGACGTAAAATAACCATGATTTTGTCCAACTTTTTTCATTAAATATAAAGATTATATATAAGTAACATTTTATTCAATTTTTCTATTGATTATTTGATGAATATACTCACAAAGTTGTTGAATTTGTTGTTTAATATTTTCCATGTGTATACCAGAGTAACCCATCACTAAATAAGGTGATTCAGAACCTGTGGGTTCAATATCAAACTCGTGTAGTCCTTTAATATCGATTTTGTGTGTCCTTAAGGCTTGTACCAAATCGGATTCAGACATCTTCGTATGGACCTTTAATATGAAATGAAGTCCTGCTTCATTTCCCTTCATTTCAAGCATTGGATATGCTTTGATTACAGACTGAATGATTTGGATTTTTTTCTGATAAATGAGTCTTGTTCGATTTAAATGACGGTCAAAATGGCCTTCTTTCATGAATTTGTATAAAATATACTGTTCGAAGTTCGGTACGGTACTACTATGATGGCTTTTAATCTCTTGATATCTTGGCAGTAATTCTATAGGTAAAACGATATAACCCATCTTAAATGCGGGTCCTAAACTCTTGGTAAAGGAATTCATATAAATGACTTTGGGTTCTTTGGTTAATCCAAACATGGTGGATACTGGAGCTCCACCAAATCTAAATTCACTGTCGTAGTCATCTTCAATGATATAACGATTATTTTCCATAGCCCATTGAAGTAATGCCAATCGTCTTTGGATTGGCATCACAATACCCGTTGGGAATTGATGGGCAGGGGTGATGTGTAAAATCGAAGCGTTTGATTTGATTAACGATTCTACTTCAACCCCAGATTCGTCTAACGCAATGGGTTTGATATCTACACCTAACCCTTTGAGGGTTTGATAGATTCTCGGGTACCCAGGGTTTTCTAAGGCATATATGTGTTCTCTACCTAGTAACTCAACCAGTAAATTGAGTAGTGGTTGAGAACCAGAACCTACGATGATTTGTTCTGGTATGACTTGGATGTGTCGATAGATTTCTAAGTACTTAACGATTTCCATACGAAGTTCTAAGATACCTTCTGAGGGGGTTACATTCATCAAAGGATAAATACTGGTGGATAAGACTTCTCTCGATAGTTTTGTCCATGTGGATAGTGGAAACAAATCATTATCAACGACATTGGTTTTAAAGGATAAGTCATAAATAGTGGTTGGTTGAATGATGGGTTTAACGATGGTTGTTGTAGATTTTGTTTGAATGGGGGTAATGCCTTCACTGACAAAATAACCTATCTTCTCTTTGGTGTAGATATACCCTTCCATCAAGAGTTGATCATAAGCATTTTGAATGGTAAAAATCGACACTTGGGTGGCGTAGGCAAGTTTTCGTTTGGAAGGTAGTTTTTCATTGGGTTTGTATTTACCCTCTAAGATGAGTCTTTTGAGTTCTTCATATACGGATTGAGATTTGGTTTTCATATACCCTCCATCTGGTATGGTATAAATACTGCTTTATAGTTATTTTATTATACCAGTTGTACCTAGACAAAAAAAGACTTCCACATAGTCAACTTTCGATTGTTTGATTGTGACTTGTATTGGAAATCTCATTTTTTTATTCAATCACTTTTGTTTTACTGTAAGTTCGTTTAAGTTCAGTAAATGTAATAAGATATGCGAAACAGAATGTAATTATTAATATGACCATCGGAATCCATACAGTTGGATTCACCAATGGTATGATGACATAAATATTGGTCGCAATCGATTGATTGATAAAATGACCTGCTATTAATGCTGTTATGGTTGATAATCCCGTTGTAAAGATGGCTAAAAATGCATCTTGAATCAAAAATATAAAATTCATATCTTTGAATCTGGTTCCTAATGATCTCATGATTCGAATACTGGTTTCTTTGTTTACAACCATATTGTGTATGAACCCCACAAACGAAATCAGTGAGGTCAAAAGAAATACGATGCCCAATACCAATGATACTTGTAAAACCACATTTTTGAATTCTTTAATCATATGCAGTGAATAATCGAGTTTTGAGTTCACCCATACATTGGATTCACCCATAGTCGTTTGATAATCCAGTGCTTTCTTGTATCCATCATCTTTGACGGTAACAAAAAGTTGGTAGGCTACTTTATCTGCGCCATAGTTTCCAATGTTCTGGTCTAAATCGGCGATAAAATTTACCATGTCACTGCCAAAGAATAACGTTGTATGCAGACCAAATTTGAGATCATTTTCAAACATAAACTGATAAGTACTATTTTCAATGGTTTGATCTGGTAGTGTATAGTTCGTGTCTATGATGCCGACGATTGTAAAGGTATATTTGTGTAAATCATTGCCATCTATAAAATTGATATCCAATGTTCTTGAGTCGATGATACTTTGTAGTACGGTGTCATCATGATAGTTCGATTCATTTACCCAACCCATTTGATATGCAATATAATTGGTGATTACGACTTCAGTGGTTAAGCTATGATCGACGGGTAATCTACCAACCAATGATAGCCCAAATCCATTGACTTGAGTTAAGGATACATTGGTGTACCCTTGAATCACACCATCACTACCATTATCCAATATGGTTTGAGCAATCCCATCATTATATAAAGTGCCAATAATATTACTTTCATCAAAAAGTGATTTCAATTCGTTTTTATCTGTTAGTGTAAACATTAAATCGTTCATCACCAAGTCGGGTGAGGGCACTTTTTGAATCATGACATAAGTTACATTTTCGTTTTGAAATCCATTTTGCATGGCTGTAATCTCATTAAAGTTATAGATTGTTAAAGCCAATATGAATGAGGACAAGGTGAGAAAAAACGTCATTAGTGCGAAAATCATTCTTGAAAACTTATAAGTAAACCACTTATAGGCAAATTTAAAACTGACATTAAAAGGCAAGTGATACTTATGGATTATGTCATTATTTTTGGTGACTGTTTTCATAGGTAGTTCATGGATAACTTTATCTTCAATGATTTTTCCTTTTTCCAAATAAATGATTCGATCACCATATTTTTCAGCCAATTGAAGTTGATGTGAAACAATCACAACCAATCGGTTTTGGGATATATCTTTTAATAACGCCATGATATTATTGGCATTTTTTTCATCCAATGATCCTGTGGGTTCGTCGGCGATAATTACACTAGATTCTTTTAATAGTGCCCTTACAATCGCAACCCTTTGTCTTTCGCCACCACTTAGAAACTTTGGATAATCGGTTATACTCTCATTTAGATTCACTTTTCTCAACTGTTCTATGATTTCTTCAGTACTAACAATTTTTTGTTGGAGTTGCGTCGGTAATACGATATTTTCCTGTATGTTGAGCTCATCTATTAGATTTAGCCCTTGAAAAATGATGCCAATGTGTTGGTTTCGAAAAACATCCTGATTATTTTTACTAAGATTTGTAATATCCAAGTCATTGAATAAGACTCGACCACTGGTAGGGATATCTAGTAATCCTAGCATATTTAGTAATGTTGTTTTCCCACTACCACTATCGCCAACAATAAAAACCATACCAGTGTCTGGTAAGTTCATATGGATATGACTTAAAGCTGTTTTTTGATTTTTATAAACTTTGGTTACGTTCTCGAAATTGATCATTTATATTACCTATCATAACTTCTACGTCAATAAACTCATTCTTGGATATATTCATTATATAAAATATTTAAACTGATGTAAATGTTAACATTCAAATATTTTAAATATTCATTTTTAACCATAAAAGGCAAATTATACTATACTAAACTGGTATGGTTATAATAATGTTTTCTGGTTATTTTCTTATACCAGTTTTCCATCTAAAATGTTGTTATAGCACTTTCGGAGGTATTATCATGTCAAACGATCGTTATGTACTCAATAAAGCACTCGCTCAAATGTTAAAGGGCGGTGTCATTATGGACGTTATGAATGCTGATCAAGCAAAGATTGCAGAAAAAGCAGGGGCTGTTGCTGTGATGGCGTTAGAACGAATTCCAGCCGATATTCGCGCAGTCGGTGGGGTTTCTAGAATGAGTGACCCTAAATTGATTAAAGAAATTCAAGACGCAGTGACGATTCCAGTGATGGCGAAAGTCCGTATTGGACATTTTGTTGAAGCCCAAATCTTAGAAGCCTTAGAAATCGATTATATCGATGAATCTGAGGTCTTATCACCAGCGGATGATATTCATCACATTGATAAAAAAGCATTTCAAGTGCCTTTTGTCTGTGGGGCTAAGAACTTAGGTGAAGCCTTAAGACGCATCAGTGAAGGGGCTTCGATGATCCGTACCAAGGGTGAACCTGGTACAGGGGATGTCATTCAAGCGGTGAGACACATGCGTGAAATTCAAAAAGAAATCAGACGCATCCAATCTTTAAAGAAAGACGAACTCTATGTTTTACAAAAAGACTTAGGGGTATCGCTAGACTTAATCGAATATGTCCATGAATATGGCAAGCTCCCAGTCGTTCAGTTCGCAGCTGGTGGCGTCGCGACCCCAGCGGATGCGGCACTGATGATGCAACTGGGTGCGGAAGGCGTATTCGTGGGTTCTGGTATATTTAAATCTGGTAACCCAGAGAAACGTGCTCAAGCGATTGTTAAAGCCGTTACCAACTACAACAATCCAAAGATATTGGCTGAAATCTCCACCGATTTAGGTGAAGCCATGGTTGGAATCAATGAGTCTGAAATCGCCCTCTTAATGGCTGAACGAGGCAAGTAATGAGGATTGGTGTGCTTGCTTTACAAGGGGCTTTTATTGAGCATCAACAGATGTTGGATAGATTGGGAGTATCATCCTTTCAAATCCGAAACTTAACTGACTTGCAAGGCCCCATGGACGGTTTGATTCTGCCGGGGGGAGAATCAACCGCCATGGGTAAATTATTAAAAGACTTAAATCTCTATGAACCCATTAAAGAAAAAATCCAGCAAGGCTTACCCGTATTCGGGACCTGTGCTGGATTGATTTTACTGTCTAAATCGATTGATGATGATACAACCTCACATTTTGGATTACTCGATGTCCATACCAAACGAAATGCTTATGGCAGGCAATTGGGTAGTTTTCAAGTCAATCACCCATTTGATGGTAAAGTTATTCCGATGACATTCATCCGGGCACCTTATATCGATGCTTATGGTAAAGACTTCGAAGTCTTAGCTACCTATCAAGGTAAAGTGATTGCTGGAAGACAACACAATATGTTGGTCACTGCTTTTCATCCTGAACTCACCCTAGATACAACGGTTCATGCCTACTTTATATCAATGATGAATCATCTTGTGGTTTAGTATCAATCATAAAAATACGTTACGGGTGTAAAAGCAACCCTATATACCACAAGATTTTCATTATATACAGGTTCAAAATAATAGGTACCAGGCAATAAAGTGATTGTTTGATAATACCTATATACCGTCTTTTCATTGGTGAGTGCATTCACAATACCAATATCGATGCCATTTTGTCGACCATATAAATAATCAAAACTGATTCTAAATTCAATCTTTTGTTCAATAACAATCTTCATGATTTGTGCTTCGGTTGAAATCAGTGGCAACGAATATTCGCTGCTCATGATTTTCATCCGAGGATCATCATAATCTGTGGCGTGGTTTTCTAAAGGTAAATATGAAACTTTCAAATTACCTTCAATCACACCATTTTTATGATACATATATACGGTTTCACTACCATCTTCAATTAGAAGTTTATTTGTCTTTGATATAGCATATACATTGGTGAATGGTAACGCTTGTGTGTTTTCTAATATAACCAATGTCTTTTGGGTTGTGTTGAATTGTAAACCAATAAAATCATATGGACCTTCGATATCATAATGAATATTACCTGAGTTGAAAAATACACTGTCTATTTCTTGAAGTCCATTGTTTGTATAGTTTGTACGGATAATACGTGTTTCATATAAGAAGTTAATCAAGTTGTATTTGAATGACATGTCATAATAGCCATCTGACTTGATTTCGAAGAACGCACCTAAATAGTCACTATCATAATTGATGGGAATACCAAAGCGTCTTTGTGAAACTCGATTGTTATCATAAATATCATAGCTGATACCAGATGATAAGTTTTGTGGTGTATTCGTACTCACAAAATATATACCTGCTTCAAAATAGGCATTATAATAGGCAAATCCACCTTGGGATGAGCGAAAATAAATGGGATTAGCTAAATCGATGGTTTCTGGTAATTGAGAATTGGTTTGTCTGTATAGACGATGATCATTGAAGTCTCTAACAGTAAATTCGCCATAGTTCATGGTAAATGTAATCAATAATTCAATCTTTACAAGATCCAAATCGAATGCCATTTCAGTGATTTGGATCATTTGATCTTCTAAAATGGTAATGCTCAGTTTAGCTGGTACTTCATATAGTTCATCTAGATCAATGCCGGATTGTTGATAGATGGTTTCTATTTGAGCTAAATCATTATCCGATAACATGTCTTTAGCTTTCCCGTCAAATATGTACGCATCACCATCTCTTGAGATTTTAATACCATTTAAATCTAGTTTATTCTCCGTCATTGGACCATTGAACGTTTCATCCTCAGCAAGCTTTCTAGTTGTTAGATTGAAAAACTGAATGCCGTTGATGATATCTTCTCTATTCATGGTGTAACTATAAACGGTATCGCCAATCTTTTGTTGAACGAATGTTTGGTTATTTAGGGTATGTTCATAATACTCAATGTCTTTTTGGATTTTACCCTCAATCTTGACCCGGTCAATGGTTCTAGCCTGTCCAATATGAACGGTTGTTTTCGTTTCAGATGTGTAAGTGAATTGATTACTGCCACTTTCAAATGCATTGATTTCACTCTGAATTTCACTGGCTTTTAAAGCCGTTAAAACATCACATCCACTCAAAATAATTAACAGGAACATCGATAATACAAGAATTTTTTTCATGAGTTTAATCCCTTCGTACGTATGCTTTAGTTTTGCATCGAGTCATTATATTTAGATTATAACATCGATAATATATAAATACTAGCGATTTTTCAACTTTTCTTAGTATTCCACAAATTCGTTAATATCGAATAATTTGTATAAATATTTTCATTTTCGATCCACATTTTTCGGATGCAAATGAACAGTTATCTTATGACTATGAACATTGTTATCTACTATAACTAAATAGAATTCAAAAAAATTGTTTTTGATTTTAATATATTCACGATATAATACTCTTATAAAACTATGGGAGATGATTGAATTGAGAATCAATCGTACAGATAATACGCAAATGCGTCAACTTTGGGATAAGGGTGAAGCTGATCAAAAAGATAACGTAACCAATGATGAAAAAAGAAATCGCGGTTCTTATTTAGGTCTCTTATTGGGTATATTATTTGTCGTTGTTGTATTTGTTGTCGCACTTATATTTAGATAATACAAAGCCACTTTCGATAAGATTGTGGTTTTTTTCAAAGTTAAGGATTTTTATTTTTTGAAAACACACTTTCAAAATTGCAACAATTAACCGCGATTATAGAAAATAAAACCATCCAACTGTATCACTATTGCTTAGTAGTATTGGATGGTTCTTTTTTATGAGTTTATGATTATGTCACATTGATGCGTAATGCTCAAATCTTTGACATACCTTCGTTCATTTGGTATCCATTTTGTCATGAACTTCCAAAGGCGTTTAAACCCATTTCTCTTTAATATGTCTTTATACTGTTTGAATAATGGTTTATGATAAAACACCTTTAAATCATAGGACTGTCTCATATACGGGTGTAATACAAAAGCACCTTCAAATATATGAATGGGTTGGTGTGGTATTTCGATCATCGAAGCATGTTTGTGAGTCTTAAAATCAAAAGGTCGATATTGGATAGGTTGTTTTAACTCGACTGGTTTAAAGATGGTTTCTTTGATTTTTTCATAATCGATATTTGATCCATACTGTGATAAAGGTTGATTGGTATCCATCACCGGTTTTTTAAAGAAATCATCTGTGTGAAACACCTGAGCATTCAAAATCAAACCCAACTGATTAGCAAGTGTGGTTTTACCAGCACCTGCATAACCGTCAATCGCAACCCACAATTCATTTTTACTATCCAGTAATTCTTCGATTTTAGCCAATACTTTTAATAGGTTATATGTGTATCGATTAATCATTACAAAGTCCACTTTTTCCTTTGTTGGTTGGATGGACATGATAGAAGCTTCGACCAAGCGTGATAGTGTCTGTTTTGAAAGATAAAAATCACCTTTTTCGTGTATATTGAATCCAAAATGATGGTTTTTATGATACACCAGTGTAAAACCAAATTTATCCAATGCTGTGTTTGTTTTCATCACTTTTGCATTCCTCTCATTAACATAAAAAGGCTATATAGAGCCTTTTTCGTTTTATTTAAGTTTTCGCCTTTAGGCATTTTCTAACGCATCCAGTACATGTGTTTTCTTTAATGCGAAATACAAAACTGGGATTAAAACCAATTGGATTCCAATACCAGGTAATCCAGTGATAAATGCAGCCTTCACGAAGATATCTAGACTGAAATTAAGACCTGCCAGTGGGTAGAAAATGGCTGCCCCTAATCCCCATACTGCACGTCCCAAAAGCATCCCAACAATGAGGGCTACTACTGCGAATATATCTTTCTTTGGTAATAGTTTTTTTGTAAGACCAGCGAATAAACCATAAGCACCGATTTCAAAGGACATGACCAATGCTTGTGGGTATAGTGGCGGCATGCTTACCAATACACTTCTAAGGAGTGGGGTAACCAATCCAACCAATAGACCATATTTAGGTCCAAGGATTAAACCTGTGAATAAAGCAGGGATATGCATGAGTAAGAATACAGAACCCAACGCTGGGTTTGAAGCGGTTAAAAACGGTAATACAATCCCTAACGCAATCATCAAGCTCGATAATACCAAGGGATATAAAGGACTTTTTTGCATGAATTTCTCTCTTTCAATTTGTGATGTTAGAATCGATTCTTGTCAATCCACAAACCCAAAGCTGGGTTAGGGATGAAGAAAATCTCTTCACCATCACTCAAGGTATTCCAACCCGGTTCTAGCGTGGTTGGATCATATTTTTTCACGACTTCATCGTAATCAACTGCGTTAAAATGTACCCCTCGAACTTCTTCTTTGGTGATGTTTTTAACGGCGTAGGTGATGTTGAATCTGCCATCGGATGAACTATGGATTAAGTGTGCTGCCGCACCCATATTCTTTTGTAAATCTTCATTTTGTTTAAATAATTCTAGGACATTGAGACGCCCACAATACCCATACTTGCGAATGAGTTGATCGATGCGTTGGTCTTCACCAAACTTAGTGACACCCGCCGCTAAAACAATCAATTCTCCACCATCTTGGATAGCCATACGGGTACGATATACCGATTTATTGCCTAACCAAGTCGATTTGAATTCTTTCGGGTCTAGGTATACAACACACTTTTTAATCCCACGGTCTAAGAAATTGATGTTCTTTTGTTGAGAAACTTCAATCGCTGCTTCTAAGACCTTACGGGTATCCCCAATGAATAACCCATGGGTCTTGATGACATTTTTAGGTGCGGTGGTTACGGTTAAAACGAAGATGAGTGGTCTGTCTTTTAAGAAGTGTTCTAAGGCGTAATCGAGTAATTTACGGACAGGGGTAAAGTCTTTACCCATCATGCGTTCCATGCCGTATACAGCGCCAATCATGTGGGATTGGTTGATGGTGGTTTTACCGCCACACCCCACAAACACGTTTTTCGCGTGGTTCGCCATACCGATGACTTCATGAGGGACCACTTGACCAATCGAAACAATCAAATCATAATTTGGGTCCATGATGAGACGATTCACTTCCATCCCAACGCCTCGATCCCATAACCCATCGGTGATGGATGCGATATAATCGCCAGGGACCTCACCCACATGGACGATGTCTTCACGCCAGTTGTGGACAATGAATCTGTCATGAGGAATATCACCATACATTTCATCGAGTTCAGAAGAACTCATCGGTTCATGGGTACCTAAAGCTGGTAGAATGTCCACTTGAACGTGGTCTTTGAGTAGATGATAGTATAAGTTCGTAATCAATCCTGCATTGGAATGAAAACGGGTAAAATCGGGTGGAATCAACAATACTTTCTTTAAGGTTTTACCTTCAAGTGATTGTTTTAACCCTTTTAAAATGTCTTCTTTGGATAACCCTTCAGGGCTTTGTTCTCTAAAGAATAATTCCATAGTTATACACCAGAATAGGCGTTAAATCCGCCATCGACAGGGACGACCACACCAGTAACGAACGCCGATTGTTTTGGATCAATGAGCCAGAGTAACGTACCGATGAGTTCGCTTGGTTCACCAAAGCGTTTCATCGGTGTACTGCCAATGATTTTGAGGGAACGGTCACTTAAAGACCCATCTGGTTTAATCAATAGATTTTTGTTTTGTTCTGTCACGAAGAAGCCTGGTGCCAACGCATTGACACGGATGCCTTCTTTCGCGAAGTGTACAGCCATCCATTGGGTAAAATTGTTAATCGCTGCTTTGGCTGCGCTATAAGCAGGGATTTTGGTGAGTGGGTTAAAGGCACTCATCGATGAGATGTTTAGAATGCTACAACCTTTTCTACCAACCATGTCTTTACCAAACACTTGTGAAGGAATCAACGATCCCGTGAAGTTTAATCCAAACACATAGTTAAAACCATCTAAATCCATATTGAAAAAGTGTTTCGCCCCTTCGGTCTCTAAAGCTTGAGGGTTAAAATACTCATCGGATGTGGTTGCTTTAGGGTCATTCCCACCAGCACCATTGATCAAAATATCGACAGGTCCAAAGGTGTTTTTAATGAGTTGATGTGCCACTTCGATTGAACTTCTATTCAAAACGTCTGCGGATACTGCCAACGCTTGTTGACCTGAAGCTCTAATTTCGGAAGCGAGTTTTTCTGCTTTTTCTAAACTTCTGCCTAAAATAACAACTTTACCGCCTGCTTGTGCACAAGCTTTCGAAAATTCTGTGCCTAAGACACCTGCACCGCCGGTGACGACGATGACTTTATTGGATAAATCAAACTGTAAAGGATAGCTCATGGCATTTCTCCTATACGTTATAAGTCGTTGAGGATGTTTTACCACCACGACCGGTCCAGTTGGTATGGAAGAATTCGCCTCTTGGTTTGTCGGTTCTTTCATATGTATGGGCACCGAAGAAATCTCTTTGAGCTTGTAATAGGTTGGCTGGCAATTTATCGGTACGATACGAATCAAAATAGTTTAACGCTGCTGACATTGCAGGGGTAGGAATCCCATTCAATACAGCTGTTGAGATGACATTGCGCCAAGCACCCGTCATGTTTTCAACCACATCTTTAAAATAAGGGTCTAACAATAGGTTGGCTAGGTTAGGGTTTTGTTCAAACGCTTCTTTAATCTTACCTAAGAACACAGAACGGATGATACAGCCACCACGCCACATCAAAGCGATACCGCCATAATTTAAATTCCAGTTGTTGGTTTTCGCAGCCGCTTTCATCAAAGCGTAGCCTTGAGCATATGAAACAATCTTCGCTGCGTATAATGCTTTTTTAATGTCTTCAATGAAGGCTTGTTTGTCGCCTTTAAAGGAAACAGGTACCGCTTTAAATGCTTTAGAAGCGACCAAACGTTCTTCCTTCATCGAAGAAATGAAACGGGCATAAACGGCTTCTGTAATGAGGGTTAGAGGTACTGAATCTTCTAATGATTGTACGGCTGTCCATTTACCAGTCCCTTTTTGACCAGCGGTATCTAAAATTTTATCGATGAGTGGTTGTCCATCTTCATCTTTAAAGGAGAGGATTTCCCCTGTGATTTCAATCAAATAACTGTCTAGTTCTGTTTTATTCCAAGCTTTAAACACATCCGCCATTTCATCGGCAGACATGCTTAAGACGTTTCTCATCAAATGATACGCTTCGGTGATGAGTTGGATATCGCCATACTCAATCCCGTTATGGACCATCTTAACGAAGTGGCCTGCGCCATCTTCGCCCACCCAGTCACAGCAGACTGAACCATCCGCGACTTTGGCTGCGATGGCTTGGAATATTGGTTTGACGGTTGGCCATGCTTGAGGGGATCCCCCTGGCATGATGGAAGGTCCAAGTAACGCGCCTTCTTCACCACCAGATACACCTGTACCAATGTAATAGAACCCTTTAGATTCCACATATTTGGTTCTTCTAACGGTATCTGGATAGTGGGAGTTTCCACCATCGATGATGATATCGCCTGGTTCTAATAACGGTAACAATTGTTCAATGACTTGATCGACAGGGTCACCTGCTTTGATCATCATCATGACTTTTCTTGGTTTCTTTAGGGATTGGACCAATGTTTTTAAATCGTTGGTACCAATGATTGGTAAGCCTTTAGCACGGGTATTCAAGAATTCATCGACACGGCTTTGTTGACGTGCGTGAGCAGTGACTTGAAACCCCTTAGACGCCATATTTAAGACGAGGTTTTCCCCCATCACGGCGAGTCCAGTTAATCCAATATCTGATAATTTTTCCATGTTGTTCTCCTTTTAACGCTTCACTCGAGCGTTGCCTTCGTAGATACTCCAAATGACCTCTTCATCTGCAGGCAAACCGAAGTCCTCTACTACAGTTGTAACATAAGCACCGCTCGCCCAGGCGAAATGTGCACAGTTTTCTAAAGAAAATCCTTTTAATAGACCATATAAGAGGCCACCGACGAACCCGTCGCCACCACCAATGCGGTCTAAAACACGAATGCGTCTCGGTTCAACGACGACCCATTCTGACCCTTGGTTCAATATCGCACCCCAATAATGCTCATTCGCATCTTCCACTTGACGGAGTGTAGTTGCGTAAGTCGATGCGTTCGGGAATGCTTTCTTAACATTATCTATCAAGCCTTTAAAACTGTCAATTTGTTTTGAAATATCTTTCCCACCAGCTTCAGGTCCATGGACATCTAAAGCGAGCTGGAAGTCTTCTTCATTACCAATTAAAATATCGGTTAAAGAAGCGATTTCTTTAAAGACTTTGGATAGTTCTTCTTTTCTATTTTTCCAGAATGATGCACGGTAGTTTAAATCGAATGAAATCACAGTACCATTGGCTTTCGCGAAACGCGCGAGTTCTAAACAAAACGCACTGGTTTCTTTCGATAACGCCACGATGAGTCCTGAGAGGTGTAATAATTGTACGCCTTCTTCTTTAAAGATGCGGTTTAAGTCAAAGTCTTCCAAAGCAATCGTTCTGCCTACTTCACCAGCGCGGTCGTTTTGAACGCGTGGTCCACGCATCCCATAACCACTATCGGCGATGTTAAATTGGTGACGATAGCCCCAAGGGCCACCTTGTTCAATGTCTTTACCTTCAAAGTCAATCCCACGACGTCTTAAATCATTTTTGATGAGTAAAGCGACTGGGCTATCTTTAACAAATTTGGTCAACACTTTGGTTTTGAGTCCAAGCGCTGCAGAGATGCTTAAAACATTCGTTTCAGCCGATGTAGCTTGCATCTGAAATAGGCTTGAAGTGTGGACAGGTTGTCTGTCAAATGGGGTGATTCTAACCCCCATCGACGATGGTGATACGAGTGCGTACTTGCTGTGTTCTCTGAATTTCATACAATGTTCTCCCCTGAAATATTAAAATCCTTTGTATAAAAGCTCTAAATGCATCCCGATATGGGCATATAACATATCGCTATAGGTTTGTGCTTCATCGCGCCATAAAGCGAATAATTGGTTTCTAAATACAAATTCACCTTGTTCATTTTTATGATTTAAGATGAACCCATAAGTGATGTGGATGAGTTGTCTAGCATCGTTGTTATGGAACAAGTTTGGTAGTTCTTCATCCTTTAAAGTTTCTAATGCTGGTATACGGTTTAAATCGGTCGTTACATGATAGAACTTTTGAGCTTCACCAAACATGCTGATGGCGTAGGCGTGGATGTCGCGATAAAGCTTCGGTGCTTTCGCGGAAACGACACGCATCGCTTCAAGCCAGTTGGTGCCAGCGGTTTTCACATGGAAATGACCTCTGGTGTGTTTACCAATCAATGTAAAGATTGAGAATTTATCTGACCCTGAGTGAATCGATAACTTATAACCAAAATGTCTCGCAATCGCAGCGTGTACCATGAGTTCGACTTCAAATTGCTTGATATCGCCTACATAGTCAATCCCTTTTTGGAATTCACCACAGAATCGTGGTGCCAACGTATCGAGTTTAACCCCTCTGAGTTTCAATTCGTTCGCAACAAAATAGTGTTGTGCCGGGGTGGTTGGTGTAGAGGTTTCATCGATGGATAGCTCGAAGTTCGCTTCGGCTTTTTGATCGATAAAGAATGTTTGATAAATTTTGGCTGCGAATTCGATGGCTTTTCCATAAACCAAGACACAACGGTTCAATTCATTTTCAGAAAACTCTACCACACTGTGTTCAATTTGAATTGGGTGACCTAAATAACGCTTTTTAAGCATGTCATCGATTTGAACTTCACGACGAACTTGTTCATCGGTCATGTGATTTACATCATTTCGAATATAGTCACTCGCGTCCAAAGTAATCATTGTAAACCCTAAAGATAACGCGTACTTAATGTCTTCTGGTTTCTTTAAATGGTCACCATCAGCACCAAAGCCTCTGGTGAATCCCACTTTAAACGCACCAAATGACGCAGCATCTAACACGTCCTCATAGGTTCTATGGGTTAATGTGAGTTCTCTGATGGATTGTTGAGCAAAAATTGGATAAGCATCGTATTGTTTAAACACACGCGCATGTCCTGGGGTTGCTAGACCCAAACGGTCACCTAAACCAAAACTTCTTTGTTTATTTAAAACAGGGATGGGTTTGGTAAATGGGAACAATCTTCTCAGTACTTGTCCATTTTCAAAGGTGAGTGGTGCGATGACCACAGGTACTCCTGAAACATCATCAATTTGACCCTTAAATTGGTTTGCTAATCTGCCATAAGCTACCAATTCATCTGCGTGTGGTGCTGCTTGCATCCAAACGTAAGTATCTTCGACTTGTTGAATGGATTTAGGATATACCTTTGATCCATAGACACCTTGAATGCCCGATAATGCCTTTAAAAAATCCGTGTTTTTGTTTGACATATGTTCTCTCCTCTTGTGTATATATTTCCTTTAGAAATAGGCTTGCTTAAAAATGAATGACCATTTTTATGAATAAGCAACCGCTACCATAATACTATTTTACCACATTTTTTATTTTGTAAACACTGTTTATATATGCGGACACATTTTTATCAACGACACTTTTTATAGCACCGTTGATAGCCGTGTTTACTGTTTGAATATGAATGTGTTGATAGCGTGTGTAAACCCATCTTCTTTAAAGGTTTTGGTCACATAAGACGCGTTTTCTTTTAAGGTAGTTTCGCCATCGCCCATCGCTACACCGATGCCAGCAATTTGAACCATCGATAAGTCATTTTCTTGATCACCAATCGACAAAACTTCGGTTAAAGGTATCCCTAAATGTTCACATAGAATATTTAAAGCTCTGCCTTTACTCGCGATTTTATTGCCCACATCGATAAATGAAGCTTGAGAAGATAAAACATAAACGTCATCGATTCGAGATAATGTTGTTCTTAAGGTATTAAACTTATGTTCATTGGGTTCAATGATCAGGATTTTTAACAACCCTTGCTTTAAATAAGGTTCAATCTGTTCGGATTCAACCACCACAGATTCAAAGGTACCAATGCGCGATTCTAACAATGCTTTCGCGCTTTGGTTTGAAACGATGACTTGTGTGGTGTATAAAAGATAATCGGTTTGATGTTGGTTTAATAGGGCTAAAACTCGATTAGCCACCGTGGGTTCGATGACATCTTGATGTAATACTTTTTGTTGATTAAAATCATAGATCATCGCACCGTTGGTACAAATAATCGGCCATTTAATGTTGAGCGTTTTAGCCATTGATTTAACCGCGTCTTTATGACGTCCAGTCGCAAGGGTGAATACATAGCCTTCGTTTTGAAGGCGTAGTATGGTTTGTTTGGTTTTGTCGGACATCTCTTTTTTATTGACCAATGTCCCATCTAAATCAGCAATAATCATTTTCATAATTTATCAGCACTCCAGTGCCATTATACACTATTATTATTCTTAAACTTATGTTTGACTATTCATAATTCAAATTTACTTCAGGTATTCTACTTATTTTTTAATTTTCTGTAATGCTTTGTTTAAGGCTACCATAAGCGCTTTTGGCAACAACTTGGAATTATAACTCGTGATCATTTTAATACTCATACTACGAATGTTTGCTAAAGTTGTTTTCTCATCCATAGAATGAAAATATTGATTAAATACTTGTTTTGCTTCTGGATGATTTATTACTTCATGAATGGTATCATAAATACTAAAATAGTCCGGTTTTATGTTTTCCAATGCATCCTCATTTGAAACCGTATCTATCCAATCTGAAGGATTAATGCCAAACACATTATTGACTGTATTTTGTTTTTGATAAGTGTATTGTAAAACTGGTTGATCAACAGTAATCCATTCAACAGATTCCACCAAACCATTGGCTTTGACAATGATTTCATTTTTACCAAGCTCTAGGTGAATCGGTGCAGTGAAGACTACATCATCTTTGAATATCTGACTGATGGATACCCCATTATGACTTACCTGTATATTGTGTTGATTAGAATAAACTTTTAAAATAATGTCTCTTTGATGTCGATACTTAAATCGTTTAGAAGTGATGTGTAGCATTGGGGTTTTAAGCCATTTTGCTTGATAAAAATAGTAAGCATCTTTTAACACCTTGTGGTCAAAAGTTACTAATCCTTTAAAGTTTTTTCCTTTAAACTCACCACTTTCTCGAAAATCAGAAGCGAAGTCGTACATGTTCCAGACGAATGTTCCCCATATAAAATCATATTTGCTAAATATGCTGTAAGATTTCTCGTGCCATATAGCCTGATACTCTTCCGTATAATCCTGCATTTGTGGTTGATCAGAATGGTACTCTACGATTGCTTCAACACCATACTCACTAATGGCTAATAACTCATTTGGTTTTGTATGTTCATAATGAGACAACCATGAATCGAAGTCTTCAACTTTACCCATATACCAACCAAAGTATAAGTTATATCCAAGTAAATCAGTATGTGTATGAATCGAGTCAATGATTGGTTGT
The DNA here is from genome assembly GCF_025742995.1 of Paracholeplasma manati. Lineage (NCBI taxonomy): Bacteria > Bacillati > Mycoplasmatota > Mollicutes > Acholeplasmatales > Acholeplasmataceae > Paracholeplasma > Paracholeplasma manati. The sequence continues at coordinate 65,800 of NZ_JAOVQM010000001.1, forward strand.
CTTGCCAATTGAGCTTGCACAGTTAAACGATTTTGATCTAGCGTTTTAGCTAAATTTACCAATGATATAACCACGTTTTCAACACCATCATTTTTTCCAAAAGCTGTGATTTCATTTTGAATACCCCAGATGACAATTGATGAGTGATTCATATTTTGAAGTATAAGTTCTTTGAGTTGTTGGTGCGCATTCAAACCCAATGTATCGGTTTTTGATCCTCTTGAAATAAATGGGATTTCTGCCCAAACCATGAAACCATAACGATCACATAATTCATAAAAATAATCATGATGCTGATAATGTGCTAATCGAATAGCATTTGCACCTAATTTGGAGATTTGCTTAATATCCTCTTCCATCATGGATTTGGTTAAGCAATTACCATAGCCTTGAATGTCCTGATGTCTTGAAACACCATTTAATCTTATTTTTTTCCCATTTAGGAATAGACCATTTTCAGTTTTTAAAAGCTTTCTAAACCCTATGGCAATCTCTCTACTATCTAAAATCATATTATTCTTGATTAAACTCACAGTTAAAGTATACAAATACGGGTCATCAATTCCCTGCCATAAATGCGGATTTTCTAAAACTAATGAAACTTCTGATATATTAAGACCCTTCACAGGAAGCTGTCTTAAATCACTTAAAACGGTTTTGGATTTCGCATCATTTAATCGGATTAAAACATCAACTGTTTGTGAGATATCCCGGTTAAATATCATTGATTTTACTCGAAATCTAGTATATTGAGATGTAACATCATCTTGAAACACATATACGCCATCGGAGGCTTCATCCATTAGATAAAAAGCAATTGTGTTGGTTTGAATGAGAAACACATCTCTATATAAGCCACCATAAAATGTAAAATCTGCCATTAACGGGAATACTTCTTCATGATGAGAATTATCCACACTCACTAAAATATGATTTTCACCGATTAAAGCTAAACCACTGATATCGAATCTAAATTTTGAGTATCCACCCTTATGTGTACCTAATAAAATCCCATTAAAATACACCGTAGAAACGCTATTGGCACCTTCAAACTCTAAGTATAGAGCGCCTGAAATATCACTGATACGCAACGATTTTCGATAATGACAGACGCTTCTATAGTAGTCACTTCCACCATCTTGTCCGTCAATATTATTCCATGTATGTGGTAATGATATTTTTGTCCAAGTAGGTTGATTTTCAATGTCATCTTTCGTAAAGTACCAATCATTGTTGATGTTGATTTTTTTCATTTTATCCATCCTTGACTGCACCTTTTTCAGACAATAACGGAACATATAGTTCCGTTATTCTGGATTAGGAGGAGATTTTCAATCTATAAAAACGACTAATTTGTCGTAGTATTGGCTGTCTTATTTTTTTTAAGTTTTTGCACAAACTGACGAACTCTAAAAGACTGTGCTGACACAGCATAAAATCCAAATACAAACATTCCCATAATAATTCTTTCAATTCCACCATCACCTAGATTGATGGTATCTAAACCGTAATATAAGAATTGCATAGCAATAGCTGCCATGATGATGCCTATATAATCTTTTGATACACTTCCAATGATGATGCCCATATAAACCGGAACAATGTATGAGAACATAATGCTTGCAGTAGATAGGTTTGATTGTGGCGGAATTTCATTTTGTGAAACGTAAATAATCGCTGCAAGTCCTATAATTAAACCATTAAAAACATAGGTCAAAATAACATTTCTAGTTTCATTAATTCCTACATTTATGGCAGCATGTTGATTATTTGCGAGCATTTTGCTCTTATAACCTATTGTCAATACTTCATTAAACAAAATATAAAGTAATACGGCTAGTGCCACAGGGATGAAGATGAGTGGAATTCTACCGAAAAACGAGAGTTTTTCTTGAGAATAAAACCCGAAAATTCCTGTGCCATCAAAAATTAAATATGTGATAGACTCGTATAATAATGTCATCCCAATAGATGTTATTACAATCGGAACTCTACCTATTACATAGACTAAACCAATCACTGTAGAAAGAATGACTGCAATCACGACAGCTGAAATTAATGCGATAACAGGGCTCCCCGTCATCAAACCAATATTACCTGCTATGATTCCTGTTAATGCGATGGATGCGCCTAATGAGAAATCAAATCGTCCATTTTTAAGTTGTAAACGGATTGCCAATGAAATAGAGACAGATAGACATGTGCCTAACACGACAGTATTGATCAAGTCTGAACCCAAATATATGTATTTTCCATTTACATAAGCATTTTCATTGGTCACTGTAACAAGTACCATGACTAAAAACATAGCAACTGGGAACAGTGCAGATAATCCGATTCTTTTTAATAGAGATGTGGTTTTGGTCTTTATGCTCATAATTTAATCATCCTTTTGTGTTTCTTGAGGGTGCATTTTGCACCCTCAACTACACATATTTTTATTGAATATCGTTAATTGTCATTTGTGATAACGCTTCTAACAAGCCTGCATATGTTGAATTGCTATTGCCAAATGCTGTTAAGTTTAATACAGCATCTGAATCTAAAAATGCATCCTCATATAAACCTGTATAGTAAATGTTCGTTTTGAATTTTGTCAAATCAGACTCACTATTGATGACTATCGGTTCAAGACTGATTCGTTGAGCTACCTCTGGCATATCATCAAATTCAACACCATATAGTTTATTCAACATTAATACCAATGAGTATGTAAGGGACTCAATAGCAACAACCTCAGTGTGTTGGTATGTTTTTGCACCAGTGGTGGCAAAGTTATCGTCCATGCCTTGTTCCCACCCAGATGTAAAGATTTTTAATGAGTTGTGTAAGCCCGCATTTACCATTGGAGGGTAAACGAAACCTGCGCCTGCTGCAAAACTAATGACTGCATCAATACCAGGATGCTTAGTAAAGTAAGTGCTACTAATCGGTCTAAACGAAATGATATCAACTTCAGAATCAAGTGGATCTACGGTGATTGGATTTGTAGCAGTTTTATTATATTCGTTCACAGCTGCAACAAATTGAGCGGCTGCAGTGTGGTGTGTAGGAAATGCCCAAGTAGGAAACACGACCATTGAAACATGATCAATTATTTCTGTTGGGTTAGCTGTGTTATACTCAATCAATGAACGGAAAAATGAATTACCACGATCAATTTCAGTAGAGATGTAGCCGTCTGCAACAGTTCCTAAAAAGTATTCACTCTCGTATACTTCTTCAAATGAATCTCTATATGATGTATCAAAATCAGATAGAAAACCAGCTAAATAAACCCCGGCAGCTTCACATTCTTCTACGATGGAAGGCATGCCTAAATCCATTGAAATTAAAATACCATCTGCGCCAGCAGCGATTAGTTCTTGAATCTTAGTCAAGTTGGTTGCTTCATCTGTTTGGGTCAATTTCGTGTAAATGACCTCAAAGTCCAGCGCTTCTCCTAGACCTTCAAGATAGCTCTTGATAGCTGTTACAGATGGACCGCTATCACTATAATGTGCAACACCGATTGTAAAATGTTGTAATTTTACGTCGTTTTTGCATGCGGATAATGAAACGATTGAAAACAAAACCAATGCAAATAAAACTAACTTTTTCATACTTTTCTCCTTTTTATGTAAATGTAATCTCTACATTATTACCTTGGCAATATTAAATCTTTAGACCTTGAAGTTAATAATACGATGACAATGAATATGAGTGCTTTAACTAGATTAATCATAATCATCGAAACACCCATCGTTGCAAGCACATTTGACAGTAGAACAAATATGAGTGAGCCTATAATAGCACTACTCATTTTGGATTTCATTCCACCAGACAGTGGCATACCTCCCAATATAAGAATTACCATTAAATCGAGATGATAACCTGAACCCGTACCATTACCTGCTGAACCTGTTCTCATCAAAATTAAGAACGACCCCACAGCAATCATTACAGCAAAACCAAAATACGCATAAATTTTATACTTGCTAACTTGAATCCCTGATTGAACCGCTACTTTTGTATTTGCACCAATAATGCGAATGTATTTTCCAACATTGGTGAACCTAAATATATACGAATATATGAGCGAAAATATAATAATAATTACTAATAATAACACGTTGTAATCCTCGCGATTGGTTGGTCTAATCCGGATATTTAAGTTAATGCTATTGACCCCTGTGCTTGACATCAACAAAAATTGAACACCTGTGAATATAAACATGAGAAATAGTGAAGTGACAATTGAGGGTAGTTTTAACTGGGCTGATATATATGCATTGATCCAACCACTAAATAACGCTAAAACTAAAATAACCATGAATGCGATAAAAAGTGTAAAGAATGTTGCTCCTAAAGCATTGGTAATCATGACCATCAAAATGATATAAACACCAATTTGTTGTCCAATACTAATATCCAAATTCCCTAAAGAATATATCAAAACACCACCCAGTGCAATTATGATGTAGGGTGACACCGTTTGAAGTAAAACGCCAATGTTATATTCAAGTCTTCTACCACTATAAATAACGAACAAAATGGAAACAACTATAAAACCCGAATAAGAGATAAGGTTATGGTCTTTGATGAAGTTGAAAACTGAATTTAAGTATTTGCTTTTCATGGTTTACCACTCCTTAAATCATGTACTGGATAATATCTTGTTCTGATAGTTGTTCACTTCTGTAAAACTCTTTGGTTATCTCATTGTTTTTCATAATGATAATACGATCCGACATCCCAATTAGTTCTGGCAATTCTTCACTAATCATTAAGATGGATTTACCTTGTTTTTTCATTTGATACATTAATTTATACATCGATTGTTTTACACCAACGTCCACACCACGTGTTGGACATACCATGATAATCACTTCTGAATTTCTTGAAGTCCATTTCGCGAAAGATACTTTTTGTTTGTTGCCACCACTTAAGGTATTCACAATCTGTGATACATTTCGAGCTTTTATACTGTAAAAGTTCATTTCCTTTTTACTGATTTTCTTCTCTTTAAGTGGATTAACAAAACCAAATTTCTTTAACTGGCTCAGTGAAGGCAAAACGATATTTTCTAGTATAGATGCTTTTAGTACAACAGCCTCTTCATCACGATTTTTCGAGATAAAACCGATGTCTTTAGTGATTGCATCATGTGGATTTTTGACAATTTGTCCATGTCGTAATACTTCACCTTCGTCAGGTGTTTCTAGTCCAAATGCTGCACGGGCAATGATATGCATTCCCGAACCATTTAAGCCTCCGAAGCCGAGAATTTCACCTTTATGCAATTGAAATGAAATACGTTTCAAATCACCAACACTGACGTTATTAAACTCTAATGCGACGTCAGGTGAACAACTATAATCATAATCTTTTCTATAATATTCATCACCGATATCCCTACCGACCATCAAAGTTCTTATCCGTTGAACCACATCATTTTTATGCATGTCTTCAGGTTCTAAATGACCAACAATCTGCCCATCCCTTAAAACAGAAAGATGGGTACATTGCGAGATAATTTCATTGATGTCATGTGAAATAAAGATGACACTCTTACCTTCTTGTTTAAATCTCTGCATGATTTTATAGACTAAATCACGACCTTCATGGGAAATAGCTGTTGTAGTCTCGTCTAAAATCAATATTTCTAAGTCGTCGCGCATACAACGTGCAATTTCGATCAATTTACAATCCTCATAATTATATTTATTGATCATATCAGTCGCATTTATATGGTTTATACCAAGTTTTTTAAGTAATTCGCTAGCAGCTCTGTTCATTTTATTTTTGTCTAAAATTCCGAACTTTGTGAAAAGGTCAAAGTTACCAGCATATATATTTTCTGCTACCGTTACGTTCTTAATAGTAGATGCCTCTTGAAGCACCATACCAATACCAAACTTTTGAGCTTCTGCCATGCTTTGGGGTTGCCATAATGCATTTCGAAAATACATCTTACCATCTGATTGTCTTTGCATACCTGAAATGATAGAGGTAATTGTAGATTTTCCACTACCATTTTCGCCAACCAATCCCCTAATTTCCCCATTATAAAATGAGACATCTACGGATTTCAAAGCTTTTGTTGGTCCAAAGTTTTTGCTCATTTTTAAAATCTTCATTAAAGGCTCATGCATAATTATTCTCCCTATTATTATGGGTTATTTTAATACCCATTTAGGTGTATCGATTAACTCTTTTTGAAATTGTAAATAGTATGGATTAAGATTATTATTATACGATTTATCTATGAATGGGACGAAGGCTTTTTGATAGAAATCTTTCCAGCTATTTGTCTCATTATTTGGAATAATAGGATAGAAAAAGACATCATTTAAATCTGCTGCAACACGATCATTTAGGGAATCTCCTAGCATAATAATGTTTTGTTTGTTATATTTAAGGGACAACTGCGCAATACAAGCTTCTTTTGTGCCTTGTTCTTGTCCAGCAACACCATGTAAATATTGCATCATGTTTTGTTCTTCCCACTCTCTCACAATGGTGTCAAAAGGGGTAGAAGAAACAATCACAATATCGGCTTTTTTGGATATTTTTTCTAATGTTTTGTGTACATATGGAAAAGGCTTCACATTTTTTACCATACGTTTGATATTTTCATCAACTTCTTTAGACCAAGCCAATGTTTGTAATATGATTGGATTAGGATTTGTTTGCATATTTATATAATCAACCAATCCTTTAGTACTTAAATTGTCTGTTTCTTTAGCCCAGTTAATTAAAGGGGTTAAGTCAGCAATTTCAATACCGCGTTCCAAGACACTTTGACGCGTTTTTAATAATTCAAATGTTCGAATAAGTGCAAGAAATCTATTATAGCCTCTTGTCTTGGAGTATAAATTAACGAATTCTGCTGTTTCTCTAACATATTTTGAAATTCCTTGTAAGTTCCAAACGAGAACTGTTGCTGGAACAAAGCACTCTTTATGTTTCAATTCCATCGTATCAAATACGCATCCATCTGAATCTATACAAACCAGGAATGGTTTGGTCGGTATTAATTTGTTTAAATCATTCATAGTATGACCTCAATGTATATTTATAGTTTTGTATCTATCATGCCACAAAAAATATCCACTGGTGATTTCCCTATGAAAGGTGATTCACCAAGTAATTTTTTGATCAATGCTTTAATTGTGTTGTCTTCACTATCATAACAATTAATGTACGTTTTGATTTGGGGCACATCAGCTAAATGAAATGGTGAATTAAATGATATAAAAATAGTTGGAATCTCATTAACATACCATGGTTTTTCATAGCCGCCTTTAAATGATGACCATGTCAATCGATTGACAGTTTGCATTTCAGCATTGATATTTGCCAATATCAACACTAAGTCATAACTTTGTTTAAAGATTTCTACCGATGATTTTCCACCGTAAATAATGTTATTAATTTTTTCCGGGTTCTTCGTAAATTCGATAAATTCGTCGTTCGTCATTTTATCTACATCAGATATGAGTTTTTTTATTGGCGAATTATAAATATCTACTTCAAATCGATACTTTTCAAGTTCATTCTTTAGAATATTACCGATATCTTTTTTCAAGCCTCCCTTGAGAAGTCTAATCATAGTGTTTTCATTTTCAAGTGGGACGAGTAAAATCTTCTTATATTTATTTGTTAATATGGGTAATATGTTTGGTTGTGTACTTTTACCAAGGGTGATTGCTCGATCAGCAATTTCATCACTTATTCTTTTAAACTCAATGTTATCAACAATGGTTGATTCACTACCTACTTGAGGATTTTTGTGTAATCCCAGTGATGCTTTTAATCCTAAAACACGTATCAAAGCGTCATTTAACCGAGTCATTGATAGTAATCCTGTTTGGAGTCCTTCTTTCATATAAAGAATGTCTTCTTCAATATCGTTATGAAACAAGAATAAATCACACCCAGCTTCAATGCACATCGGCACCAGTTCGCGTCTAGGTTTTCTTCCTGTAAGTCCAACCATATGTGAAGCATCTGAAATAATTACACCATTAAATCCGAGTTTCTGACGTAATAAATCATGTAGTAATTCCTTTGATAAAGTTGCTGGTAAGTATTCCGTTTCCTTTAAAGAAGGGTTGAGTTCTTTTTGGTAAGATGGCAACATGATGTGTCCTGCCATAACAGCTTGAACACCTTCGTTGATTAATGTTTGATAAATTCTACCAAATGTTTCGTCCCATTCTCGAGTAGACATACTATTAACCGATGAAGACAAATGATGATCTCGCTCATCAATACCATCACCAGGAAAGTGTTTGAGGGTACATGCAACATTGGATAATTTTGCACCTTCCAAAAACGCCTTACTGAATTGAATGACTTGATCTGGATTTTCACCCCATGTCCGAGTTTGTATTATTGGATTTCTCCAGTTTTTACTCAAATCTACAATTGGAGAAAACAACATATTAGATCCAGATAACATCGCCTCTTGCGCGGCGATTCGTCCCAATTCAAAAGCATATTTTGGGTCTTGCGTCGCAGCTACTTTTATTTCAAAGCCAATAAAAGTACCATCCTCTACAGCCCCTTTACCTCCGTTTTCCGCATTGGATGCGATTAATAAAGGGATTTGTGCTTTGGACTGAAGAAATCTTACCATCTCTTTCAATTCTGTTGATTTTTTGGGACTATATCTAAAACCTGCTGCTTGCGTCCTTGATAGAGTGGATGTTAAATATGCCTCATTATTTGTTGCTAACATTCCTATAAAGAGTTGTCCGATTTTTTGATCTAGTGTCATGCTTTCTAAAGTCTTATGCACCCAATCGATGTCTGTTTTAGATAAATTGAACGGTTTATTTGATAAATTAATCATATTCATGCCTGATTTCCATATCTTATTCGATTATGAAAGTCTAATTCCTCTCTTAATTAATTATGCCTGTAATGGTTATTTTGTAAATGGTTATTTTTGCCACTCAATAATATGATAAACAAAGTATTGAAGGCACATTGGATTATGATCGATTTATTAATCTATGTTGTTCGAGTTGCAAGCAATACCATACTCGTCTTCTCTTACTCATAATGTCATTATAGCAAACGCTTACATTATTTCATATTGCATTATTTATACTTCTATATTGCATTTCTTCCATTCTTTTTATATACTGAGTGTATGGCATACAATTATAACTTTAACAATTTTAAATTCTCACATAAGATCGATTTTCCAGATTCTAAAATCGATAATTATGAAAAACACTCCCATGCTGTATTCGAGTTTTTATATTTCATTGAGGGTGAAGTTGATTTTTATATCGAGAGTAGAAAATATACTTTAAAACCCCATGACTTGTTGTTCATAAAACCCGGCGAACATCATCACATGATTATCATTAAGCCTGTTCGGTACGATAGAATGGTTATTCGCTTCCCAGAATACATCATACCTAATATTTTGTTATCCGATATAAACAGGAATACAAATGTTTATAATATCAAAGATACACCGTTGATACCTGTGCTTAAACGATTTGATGAGTATAACGAGTCGTTTACTGGAGACAGACTACAGTTAATGTTCTATACACTACTAACTGAATTACTCATTCTTTTTTCTTCGATTGATGGTAACAATGGGGCAGAAGCGGAAATTATTGATGTGAACGTTTCTAACATTATCGATTACATTAATTCTAATATTAATCGTCAAATTTCTATCGATGACATCTGTAAACAATTTTTTTTATCTAAGTCAAAATTGTATAAGATATTTTTCGATGTCGTAAAAGTACCAATAGTTACTTATATTCGCAGCAAAAGAATCATTTTAGCGCACAAATTAATAACAGAGGGACACTCTCCTATCGAAATTTATGAAAGATGTGGTTACAGTCACTACTCCACATTTTATCGTACGTACTTAAAAGTGTTTGGTGTACCTCCTTCAAAAGGCCAATAACAAACACCTTCATATCAATCATGCATACGAAGGTGTTTTTATATATTGATTATTCAAACTTATTAACTGTGAAAGTAGGTATTGTAGTGATATCTTATGAACAAATGTTTAAATCAAAATGCTTAATTTTTATTTAATTAAATGATATGCGTTTTTTCCTAACTTTTTTGCTTCATACAAAGCATCATCTGCTTTTTTTAATAAGGTTCTAATGGTCGGATGGTAATCATCATTAAAGATGACAACGCCAATGCTTGCAGTTAACTTAATCTCCCCAATTGGTGTTGTCCAATGGCTTAACAAATTCAACAAGCGCGACATATTGTGCTCAATCTGATCGGTTTGATCACACATTGGCAAGACAACTACAAATTCATCTCCGCCTAGTCTGACAGGGTAACCATACTTGGTTTGGTTTGTAAAAGACTCTAGTTTAGAAGCAAACTCTTGTAAAATTTGATTTCCAACATCATGACCAAAAGTATCATTGATAGACTTGAAATTGTCCAAATCCACCATTAATACAACCCCATGTTCATAAGGGGATTCATCAAAAAAACGATATAAATGTTGTCTATTGTAAATACCTGTTAAAGAATCTCTATACGCTAGATTTTCAAGTTCTAAATAATAGCTAAACATTTTCGCTAATTTTTGAAGTAAAATGACACTCTTGTTATCATAATGGTAGGCTTCACTGCTTGCAGCACAAAGTGTACCAAATCGAGTGCCATTCTTCATTGTAATTGGTATGCCCAAATAAGAAACTGCATTGATATCATTGATGGTTTGTTTAACCTTTTCTAACCCTGAAGTACTTTGCAGGTTTTCAATAATCAGTGGTGCATCACTCCTATAGTCAATTAAGTTACATATAGCATCTTCCACAGGAATGGTCGTGCCTTCTTCAAGGTGGATATTCAAATCATTTTTTTGAACTTTCAAAGTCACTTGAGTGAAATCATTGAGTGAGTTGATGTAAAGTGTTTGATTCGGTAAAATCTCAGAAGCTAAACTTAAAATGTCGCTTGCGAGCATATCAAAATTTTGATACGAAATAACTTCTTTAGTGAGTAAACTCTTCATTGGTTTCTCCCCCAATCCTTTTGAAGTGATCCTGTTAGCAACCAAGGGTTAACAACTGGATATGTTAATTATTATACAGTACATCTTAATAATTCCTTATAAATTTGTTTCAAACGGTTCTTTATGGTCATAAATTTAATACTTATTTAAGAATAACGATCATTTTAACCGCATTTTGAGGATTTGTTCATCGTCATCCATCTCATGGGTGTCTTCGAAACCACATGTAATATAGAACTGATAGGGCATAGGGTCATGCATTGTGCAAGTCACATACCAATAAGCCATACCATCTTCTATCGCTTTTTGTTTGAGGATGTCGATGACCTGTTTTCCATAGCCTTTGTTTTGGTATGGTTTCGCAATCATGAATCGCCATAAAAAATAAGCGGGTTGGTCCGCTTCTGGAATATCATCGTCCTGGAGTGCCATCATCACAAACCCAATCGGTTCTTCATCTAAATAAATCGCTCTTGGCCATGCGCGTTCTAAATTTACATACGCTTGAGCGATAGACACCACATTCGGTGCGACGCTCTTCTTTTGGGATTCATCCAATGTATCCGATAATTGAATGATGGCTCTAAAATTATCAGGTGTGATTTCTCTTAAGGTAATCATGATATCATCTCCTTAGTTTATTGTAACATTTTTTCGTTATTTAGAGATGATATAATAAAGCGTGAGGTAATGCATATGAATGACATTCAATCTTTTTTTAATAGATTCATTGAACAATCCCATAGAGATTCCAATGCACGTTATGTCGATGTGTATCATTTTGAGCTCAACGAGTACTGGGCAAATGAATTGTTACGTTTGGTGCTCATTGGACAAAAGAAAGCTACAGCATCCAGTTACGACAGTTTCAAATTAGGCAATGAAACCCTTCCCAAAAAAGGTGATTTAAATATCATCACCGATTTTGCAGGAAACCCTCGATGTGTGGTTGAAACCAAACAAATCACCATCCTGCCTTTTAAAGATTTTACCTACGAAATTGTGAAACGTGAAGGTGAGGATGACAATTTAGAGTCTTGGCAACAAGGACACATCCGATTCTTTACAGCTGAAGGCAAAGCACTTGGATATACCTTTAGTGAGGATATGTTGGTTGTATTCGAAGATTTTGAAGTGGTCTATCAAGAATAAAACGGCATTTTTAGCCGTTGTCTTATTTATTCACCTGAAATCACGAGTGATTCAACCAATACCGATGGGCTAGCAACCCCAGATAAATTGAACTTTAAATCACTACCTAAAGTGACTATATGGTTCATCATCTCAAAGAAATTACCTGAAACCACAATCATCTTAACAGCACGAACAATCTTGCCTTGTTCAATCTTTTGACCTGCTGCTTGTAAGCTAAATTCACCAGAAATGGTTTTAACACCGGCATGTAGTCCAATCAAATCAGTGATTAATACACCATCTTCTACCCCTTTAATCATATCTTCTAAAGAGGTATTGCCTGGTTGTAAAACAAAGTTTGACATTTGGATAGAACCCCCAAAGCCATTGCCGGTTGGTTCCGTATTGAAAATCTTCGCTGTTTTTAAGTTATGGTTAAACCCGGTGAATACACCATCTTTAACCACGTAGCGCTGTTGACATGCGACACCTTCATCATCAAATGGTACTTTGAAGAATGCATCTTGATGGAGTGGATCATTGACCAAATTGATCTTTGAGTCAAAAATGGGTTTACCAACTTTATCTTTCAGTGGGGTGATGTTACGATATGCAGCTTCCCCAGAGAAAATGCTTGAAAACACATTTAAAATGTCTGAGAACATTTCGTTGTTGAAGATCACTGGATAGGCTTTGGTTGGAATCGATTTACCACCCAGTTTCGCAAGCCCCATGTCTAAAGTCGTTTGAATCATTTGATCCACATTGAAGTCTTCAAACTTCTTGGCTAACTTGATATCATAAGCGGTTTGGATATCGGATTCATCCTTTTTAAATACACCAATCGCGTAAGCATAAGCATAAGATTGTGTTCTTGATAGGTTTAATCCTTTGGAGTTCACTAAAGTAGTTACTGACGCAACTTCTTGGTACTGTGTGGTTTGAACTTGAGATACGGCTGGATTTTTAAGTAAACCTTGTTCTAATTTTTTCAAGAGGTTGATTTTATCGATGACTGGTACAGCACTAAAATCAAACTTGTCTTCTTCAACCACTGGATAGGATTTAGATCCTTCAAAAATGATGGCTGGTTCAACAACTGTCAATGCTTTCGCATTTTCAATCAATTGATTAAGCATATGATCCACGTTTTCTAAAGAGAGGTTTTCAAAACGTACAGTCGATAACTTGTTTTGATAAATCCCACGAATCGTGACCGATTCAACTTCGCTTTGAACGTGTTGATCCAATTTATTTTGATAAACAGACAGCTTTAAACTTCTGTTCTTAACTGCGTATATTTCAAGGTCAGTGATGCCTTTATCTAACCCTAATTTTAACCATGTTTGATACATTATTTTTTACCCCCTGCACCACCGACGGTCATCGAAGACACACGAATGGTTGGTTGACCCACGTCGACTGGAATACTACCGGATAGTGAACCACACATACCTTGTCCGAATTCTAGATTATCAGCGACACGGTCAATCTTAAATAAGACATCTTTACCATGTCCAATCAGCATCGCACCACGGACTGGCTTGGTGAGCTTACCATCTTCAATGAGATACCCTTCTTGAACCGCGAAATTGAACTCACCTGTGGCTGGTACAACGGTACCACCACCGAGTTTTTTCGCGAATAGACCGTACTTAGTATCCTTGATAATATCTTCAAACTTATCGGTACCTGGTGCGATATAAGTAGAATTCATTCTCGAGGTTGGTGAGAATTTATAAGATTGTCTACGACCGGATCCAGTCGGTGCCATCTTCATCTTACGACCATTTCGGTAATCGATGAGATATCCTTTTAATACGCCATTTTCAATGAGTAGATTCTTTTGGGTTGGTTTGCCTTCATCATCAAAGGATAATCTACCCCAAGCCGATTCCACGTCACCATCGTCATACGCCGTAACTTTATCAGAACCGACTTTTTCACCGAGTTTTCCGACGAATGGAGATAACCCTTTCGCCACCGCTGTCGCTTCGAGTGGGTGACCACAAGCTTCATGGAAAATAACCCCACCAAACCCATTGTGTAAAACGACAGGCATGACTTGAGGCACCATATCTTCGGCTGATAATAATGTGATACTGGAGGTTGCTACTTCTTTCGCAAGCTGATCAAAATCAATTTCATCAAAGATTTCTAATCCCATGTAACGCCCTGGACCTTCTCCAGCTTGTTGCATAACCCCGTTCTCTGAGGACGCAGCCATTAAATACACGCGAGTGTAGGTTCTGAGATCATCTTGATAAACACCTTCACTATTTACCACTAAAACCTTTTGTCTTGTTTCAATCAATTGAACCATCGATTGAACGATTCTAGGGTCGTGGTTTTTCATGATGTGTGATAAGTGTTGAAGTTTCACTGTTTTTTCAGCGACAGGAACACTTTCCATCGGACGTTTGATGTTATTGATATAAGGTTTTGGCTCCCCTAGAGGCACTGCATTATGCAATGGTCCTGAAAAAGAAGCGCGTAAATTCTTAACCAATTTTTCTAACGATTCCAATGAAACATCATTGGTAAATCCATACACTTCATCGGTGTTTTGAATGAGTCTAACTCCTGCCCCGTGGACATTTCCACGGTCGATGGATGTGACTTCACCATTCATCACACGAATGATCGAAGACGCGGTGTCTTCTAAAAAGATTTCTGCGAAGTCAGCCCCAGTTTGGAGGGCATCTTCTAATAAGATTTGTAGCTGTTGTTTTTCTAACATAGTCTTACCTCGTTTATTGTTATCAATTCTATCTCATTGAATACTTTTTTGCAATACATACCCTCAAATCACACAAAAATAAGTCATTTTGATACCTTTATTTAGAAATAGGGCTATACTATAGGTAGGGGATGATACCATGGGCTTCTTTGAAACCATTCGTTACACATTGATTAAAAAGGATAAAAACATCGAAATTAGACAATACGATGTCTTCCTACTCGCATCCACCAAAACGCTCTCTAATAAGCAATTCGATTCGGGTTTTATGAATGTGTTTAATTATATCTCAGGCGATAACCATACCTCTGAAAAAATATCGATGACCACCCCAGTGGTATCTTATGAAGAGGATGATCAATTGGTCACGGGGTTTTATGTGCCTTCCAAGTACGATAAGACAAACGTTCCAAAACCGACCAGTGAACATGTCTTCATCCAAGAAAACGAAGCTTCGATATACGCAGTGATTCGTTTCAGTGGGGGTTGGCGTGAAAAGAATTTTAAGGTTGCTGAAGAGAGACTTATGGATTATTTGAATCAAAACCATTATGAAATCCTGTCAAATCGAATCATCTTCAGGTATCAACCACCGTTCATACCAGGGTTCTTAAGACGAAATGAAATCGCCTTTAAAATCAAATACACCTAAAACAAAACCGATAGCGCAAACTATCGGTTTTCATATATTATAGGTTTTGAGTAATGAGTTGGATAACTTCATGACGATCAGAAGCATTTCTCACATCATACTTATCCATATCAATCATGACCACTTTAGAAGCTTTATAATGGTGTAAGACCCAATCATCATAGTTTTCCCATAAGAATTTGTAATAATCCACCAAGGATTGGTCTAATTCATAACTTCTACCACGGAGCTGAATGCGTTTAAGTACGGTTTCAAATGAACCTTTGAGATAGACCATCAAATCTGGAGCCTTCTTAGGTAACCCTGTAAGTTCTTCCATCATGTTTTTTAGAAGTTTTTCATACATTTCAAATTCAAGATCAGAGATTCTGCCCAAATCACGATTTCTTTTTGCGAAATACCAGTCTTCATAGATAGAACGGTCAATGATGTTGTTTTCATGTTGTAGCGCATCTTTGATGGTCTTAAATCTAGAATTCAAGAAATAGAGTTGTAAAAGAAATGGGTATCTTTTCGCTTCAATCTCTTCTTTTGAAGAGGTATAGAATAATGGTAATATGGGATTATCATCGACCGATTCATAAAATACTTGACTACCGAGTTGTTCTGCTAAGATTTCTGCTACTGTGGTCTTACCCAGACCGATCATACCGCCAATGACTATCACCATTTTGTCTCCTTTATAAATAGAACATGCTCGTATCTAAAGATTTAGAATGAGCATGGTTCACTTGAGTTGCTTCTATAGCACTTATACCTATTGTAATAGAAGTTACTTTATGGTGTCAAGGTTATCAAAATCATTATGATTAGGTCTATAATTAGTCAAAATCAGTATTCATTTCATTGAAAAATCCATTCACTATTTTTTAATATATTTTTAAGTGCAATTTATTTTGAAACCGTAATATTGCGTGATATGATAACGGTACAAAAGGTAGAAAAGGAGATTTTTATGTCAGAAAAAGCGTTAAAAAGAGACCCACTTGCGTTTGATAGTCTAATTCGCTTCAACAAGATCATGGGTTCGGTTCACCTTATTCAAGGCGTCTTGATGATGCTATTTGCATTTTTAGTTTATCCTAATTTGGATGGCACCGGTACACAAACATTTACAATTCCTGTGATTGGGAATTACTTAAACTTCGTTGAAGGTCAAGGTTTGGTCTTAACCCCTACAGAAACCTTATTCGAATTACCATTCTTACCATTAACAGCTAGCTTCTTACTCATTTCTGCATTGTTCCATTTCATCATTGCTTTCCCTTATAAAGACAAATACGTCGCTGACTTAAAAGTCGGTATCAACAAACTCAGATGGTACGAATATGCCCTATCTTCTTCATTGATGATCGTATTGATCTCTTCATTATTTGGTGTCAGAGACGTTGCCGTATTCGCGTTGATTGCTCTCGCAAATGCTGCGATGAACTTATTCGGTTTAGACATGGAATTACTCAATGCGGGCGAATCCAAAGCTGGTAAAAAAGTCAATTGGTTACCATTTATTTTCGGTTCAATCATCGGTTTAGCCCCTTGGGTAGCGATTGCGTTCTATATTGGAGTTAACCCTAATTTAGCCAATGTACCCGGATTTGTTTGGGCCATCTTAGTCACTTACTTTGTTGCGTTCAACACATTCCCAGTCAACATGGTATTACAATACTTAGGTAAAGGTAAATTCAAAAACTATCTTTATGGTGAAAGAGGTTATATCATTCTTTCCTTAGTAGCGAAGACCATTTTAACTTGGTTAGTGCTATTTGGTGCGTTCCAACCTTAATCTTGATTCAATCAAAGTCATTCTTTATGAATGGCTTTTTTTGTTATTTTGATGGGTTTTACGGTTATAATAAATGTAATGACTCAAATAAAGGAGAACAATTTTATGAAACAACGAATGCTCGGAAAGACCGGTGTGATGGTCAGTGAAATCGCCCTCGGTTGTTGGCAACTCGGTGCGGTTTGGGGTGAACCTTTCAACCCAGAAATCGCGTTAAATACACTGAAAACAGCGACATCACAAGGCATCAACTGTTTGGATACCGCCGATGTTTATATGGGTGGTGAATCCGAAAGAGCGATTGGTAGATACCTTCAAACATTAGATGAAAAACCATTTGTGATTACGAAGATGGGTCGTTTTCAAAGCCCACACATCGCTGCGGGATATCATGAAGATAACCTCAGAAGATTTGTCAAACAATCGTTGAAAAACCTTCAAGTGGATGCATTAGACATGGTGTTGTTACACTGTCCACCGAGTGAAGTTTACGATACGCCTGAGGTCTTTGAAAGCTTAGATATCATCAAAGCGGATGGTCTGATCAAACATTATGGCGTCAGTGTTGAAACTGTGGAAGAGGGCTTAAATGCCATCCAATACCCTGGGGTTGAAGCGATTGAAATCATCTTTAATATGTTCCGCTTGAAACCAGCAGAACACTTCTTCTTAGAAGCCAAGAAACAAAACGTTGGTATTATTGTTAGAGTACCTCTCGCATCTGGTTTACTCACAGGTAAATTTAAGAAAGATACACAGTTCAATCCAAACGACCATCGAACTTATAACCGTCAGGGTGAAAAGTTTGATATGGGTGAAACCTTCAGTGGGGTCAATTATAACACCGGTTTAGAAGCGGTTGAAGAGTTAAAGAAAGTCTTCCCAAATGAGTCCTTACCGCTCATCGCGTTGAGATGGATTTTGATGTTTGACGCGGTCAGTACCGTGATTCCTGGGGCGAGCCGTCCTGAACAAATCTTAGAGAATGCGACAGCATCCCTATTACCCCCATTAACCGAAGCTCAAATGAAACAGGTTGAAGCGATTTACAATCAATATATCAGACCACTCGTTCATCATAAGTGGTAGAAAAGGTGCCCTTTCAAAAGGCACCTCTTTTTTTACGCTATAGATTGTAAGTAAGTTAACGCGTTTTGGTAGAGCCATTCGCTACTAAAGGTAACCAAACCATTGGTTTCATCGAATACAACGGCTTTATCAATCGCACTGGAAACGAGTTCAGACGATAAGGTTTTACCATTGGTAGTGGTTGGTAATAGTTGTTGATTAACATCCCTGTTTTCAAACTCATAGAATCGTGCATCTTGAGGTAAGTTGCCAGACATTTCTGTCCACCCTCTACTGCTGATGTGTTCACCAAATGTATTTTGAATGTACATGATGGCTGCACTCTTATCCCATGGTCTGCCTAAGTCTACGGAGCCCACTGGAACGCCTTGTTCAAAGGTAAATGTGTTGTTATAGAACACATAACCAAAACTGACGAGAAGTGTATTTTGAGTGTTATAACCCTTGTTGGTTGAGATGACACCGGTTGAACGTGCCAAGGAACGAATCTCAGAATTTTCAAAGAAGGCTGGACCACCATTACCAAAGATGAAATCAACCACACCTTCAATATACACATCTAGATAATATTGACGACCTGATTTTGCATAGAGGGTATCTTGATAACCTTTGAAGGAGACTTGATAGAAAATGACTTGGTCAGCTTCATTCACCAAGGCGACCCCTTGTTTATCTGCGATGGTCGATTGATTGAAATTGAAATCATTTTGGAATGTGATGTTCTTCGCCATAAAGCCTGTGGCGGATGATTTGATTGAAACGGTAGCTGAACCTTGGGTACCCCAAGTTGAGCCATTCGGTTGTTGTGTACCAGATGCTGCGTCATAGGTAATGATCGTAGTTGCTTCATCTTCACCAATCATAATCAAACTTGGCACAGTAATCGTGACTTTTTCACGATAAGTGCCTGCCATCACATAAAGATGTTTCAAAGTTGTGGTTGGATAGTTTTGATTCACTAAATATTGTAAGGCAGATTTAACCGTTTTAAACATCATATGATTATTGATGATTTCACTGTCATACCCTAAGAAACTTTGATCGACATAAATCGAAATCGCTGTTGGAATAGATACATCTAGCGCATGGACATAGATATTGATATGAACCACATCAAAGGTCTTGTATGTGATGCTGATTTGATAATCACCAGGGGTATTGAAATCGACTTGTGAAATATCCATGGTGTATTCATTGGCGTTAAGCTTCAAGAATGTCCCATCGGTTAATACAGCTTTAACCACCAAACCATCGGTATTGAGACTTGAACCCACAGCGTATGTTTGTTTCATCAATAAGTCATCTGCTAATACGTGGGTGACCGAAACAACTTTCACTGAGAATACCTTGGTTTCATTGTTATACGTGATGGTGATATCATACTCACCATCTTGGGTGTTATCGAATAGGGTTGAATCGATTTGATATAAAGCGGACTCTAATAACGTACTAGAACCATCCGAGAAGGTAGCGTAAACAGCTAGATTGGTTAAATCCAAGGTTTCACCTACCAAATAATACTTTTTGACTTGTGATGTTGAAAGTGAGAATCCAGTTTCAACCACAGGGCCAGTATCATCTGATTGTCTTGCAATAGAGCCATTTAAGTATTTAAAGAAGGTTGCGTTAAATCCACTTTGGTCAAACCAGGCTTGCGTAATTTCAGCGTTGGTTAACCCAGTACCTTCAGGCATCGCAATCGGTGCTGTACCGACCATAAATACGGTGGTTTCGCTGGCGTAGTATAAATTGGTTAAGGTCGCTGTTGAACCACTTGGTAAGTTACCTACACCGATTTTGTTGGTGTTGGTCCCTGAGGTTTGTGTGATATCAGATATAAACACTTGATCAGCGATGATGGTTGAACCTGAAATGTTGGTACCTAAAATAGAACCGACATTCTTACCAGAAGAAACGCTGCCTTTAACCACAATTTGTCTGACGGTTAATGTAATACCTGCTGCGTTTAAACGGCCCATAATCGCACCTGCCGCTTGGTTAGGTGCAGCCACTTTAGAATCAAAGTAAACATTTTCAACATCGATGGTAACGGCTTTTCTTGCGGCACCAATCAACCCACCCACATAGGAACTACCTTCAATCCAGTGATTTTCATCATTGATGACGGTAATATTTCGAATGATGATGGTGGTTTCGTTAGCGTCATTGATGACATCCCCAAACAATAAAGCTGCGTAAGACCCGGCATGAATAACCGATACATTGAAGAATGAGATATTTTCAAATCGAGATCCACCTTGAGCAAATGCTGAGATGAATGCAGAGGATTCGGAGGAACCACCACCATTGTGGATGGAATCCACGAAGTTGATGTTCTTAACAACACCGCCATTGAGTACTTCTTTGAATAAGAAGCCCATCTTATTGCCGGAGGCGTTGATGACTGCACCACGAATGGTATATCCATGGCCATCTAAAATACCATCAAATGTTTTCGCACTACCGGTTAACGTGGTGCCAGTCATATCGATGTCATTCATCAAATGCACTTGGCCTGTTGCGCCATTGGTAATGAGGTTTAAGACATCTTCGGGTGTATATAATAAGGTACCCGTAGGTAGATCAGGATCTGTTTCGAACCTACCATACAATTCATAGTTACCCGTAGAACCGAGTGGGATGGATTCTACCAATGTACCACCTTCAGGTTGTGTAAACCACCCAACAAAGATCATACCCGTCATTTCTATGGTTCTAAAGACTGGTTCTGATTCGATGGTGTAAGTGTCATCCCCCATGGTTAAAATGGTTGCGTCTACAGGTTTCCAATAACTGATGGTATATTCGACGATTTCAAATACAGGTTTTAAAGTAATGTCTTGATCGATGATGGTTTGTGAAAAATCAAAGGCGACTTGATTGAGCTGCCACTCAACAAAGGCATAACCTAATTTTTCAGGATCGTTTTCTGGTTTAACCACGAGGTTCCCTTCAGTCACTTGACTGGTTGATAGGGTTGAACCATCTGCAGTTTCAAATGTGACCGTATATACTTCAGGGATTGCTTCCCATTTAGCATATAAGGTGATATTGGCGTTTACGATATCGGTATTAAATACCCATGGGGTGGTTAAACTTTCTTCTTTAAACCAACCCATAAAAGTATATCCTGTTTTGGTTGGATCTAATGGGGCATTTACTTTCGCACCTTCATTAACCGTTTGTGGGTTCACGGATGAACCTCCATTGGCATTAAAGGTCAGGGTAAATGTAGGGATTGGTAAGGCTTTAACCGTAACGGTGTAACTCAAGTTTTTACTAAAGTTGGTGCGTGTCACAGACGCAGTCAATGTGACTTCAATATCCCCTGTGGAATGACTTGGTCTTGTGACCACACCACTGGTGGATAGTGTTGCAGGTTGGCTGGATGCCCAAACAATATTGAAGGTTTCTCCCTCAACTTCAACTGTCGTAGGCAAAGTGATATTCTCTGTAACTTCACTCGGAATATTGAGAATATTCTGTTGAATCAAAGCATCGTAATCCACAGATGGATTTTCACATGCGAGTAAAATCGTTCCTAAAAATAGAAACACGAATAGCGTTACAATCTTCTTCACGAATACATTTCTCCTTTTTAAAATGAAAGCGCTTGTATCTTTCAATATAATGATATTTTTACATATGTCAATGCAAAAAACCCACTTTTACCAATATTTAGTATATCGTCTAATATGATAGATAATTTAATTAGTTTTTGTGGGTTTTTGTCTATTATAATATACGATTAACCATTATATCTAAAAGGGGGTATACTATAGGTATAGAAGGTGATTGGATGTCTATCAAGACTTTGGTTCAATGGTCTCCCCGTGTTTTATCCATTTTATTCACGTTATTTTTATCGATGTTTTCATTCGACGTTTTTGAAATGGCTGCCCCATGGTATGAATTATTGTTGGGATTCTTGATACACAATATTCCGACATTGATTCTCGCGATTGTGATTTTTCTCGCTTGGAAAAGACCCCTAATTGGTTCGATCGTGTTCGCTGCAGCGGGTTTATTCAATACAATCTTGGTTTTTACAAATCAAGGTTTAGAAGATTGGCTTTCAGTGGTGATTTTGGGACTCCCGGCTATCATAATAGCTATTTTGTATTATATTGATTATCGTTTTATATAGAAAAAACACCTTCGCGTTGAAGGTGTTTTCTTTCTATTCAAAGTAAAACTCAAAGGTTCTAAAGCCACTGACTGATATTTGATACTTCGATGCATAAATGACATATTTTGGTGCAATCATCCATTGTTTGTAAGTGTCTTCATCATATCCGAAAGCATCGGTGATGTCGATTGGATCACTAAAATATTCTATCTCAGATAAAGAAAACTTACTAAATTTGTTGCTTCCCAAGGCGATTGCTCTTCCTTGGTTTGTAATAAAAATCGAATTATTAACGAAGTTGCAAATGACTTGAATGATTTGTTCTGAAGGATTCAAATCTAAATTAGGAGTAATATCGACTGGACCATATTGAACAGACAATGAAACATCATAACCCAATTGTCCTACACTGTTTCGACCCATGCCAAACACCCTTCCTTGATTGGTTAGAACGAGCGTGTGTGTATTACCAAACTCAAAATCTATAATATACTCATTTGAATTTAAAGCAAAAAGGTTAGTTATATCTACAGGAATCTCTATACTCTTCACATCTTCGGTAAGTCCAAGTGCGCCAGAATAGTTATTACCCCACAGGAATAAACGCCCTTCACTAGTGAGCAAACCACCACTACGGTCATAACTTTTTTTCGCTTTTAGAATGCTTTCACCTGGCATGAAATTGAAATAGCCGGTTTGATCTACCCACTGTTTGTTATCAACCAAGTCTAGATTACTATTATCAATATAACTACCACTATTATAAACTTTACCACTTTCAGTCACGACTATCATATAGTTTTCAATGATATAGAGTTGTTCAATAATCTCTTGTCCAAATTGGAAATAATCGGTGATATCGATTGGATGACCAACTACATCGTCTTCACATAAGCCAAGATTGCAATCAAAACATCGACCCCAAGTGAAGAAACGGCCTTGGTTAGTAATGGCATAGTTTCCATTAGAACCTAGATAAATATCTACAATGATTTCATTCATTTGTAAGTCAAATTGTCCTGAAATTTCAGTTGGGGTTAATGTGTCATAACTATGGTCAAAACCGCCGCATAATAAGTATGGCGAGCCATTATGACCCCACATATAGAGTTCTCCATTTTCTAGCAATACTGCATTTGAGAACTGATTTGTAGCTAATTTACGAATTTCAGCATTAAATGTATAGCTTTGAATAAAATCAGTCACATTATTATATATTGGCTGAAGGGTAATGGCTTCATCGATCATTGTGTTTGCATTTGAACTGTAACCAGCAAACTCGAATCCAAACATAAATGGTGATTCGGGAATCATATCTTTAAAATAGGTGCCATATGGTAAATTTTCATCCACAAGTATATTCCCTTTGAAATCTAAAACTTTAAACGGATAACTTTTAACAACCCATCTAGCAAACAAATTGACATTCGAATCCACAGGTTGATTAAATGTATAAGGGGTATCACCATCATACCAACCAACAAACTCATAACCAGTCTTTAATGGTATTTCTGGTTCTATAACCACACCACTGTCTATAACATCCACTACTAAATTGGTTGAACCGTTTTGAAAGTTAAATGTAATTTGATGAACTTCAATCTCAGGGACGTTCTCTTTACATCCTGAAATAATCATCAGTGAAACAACTACTAATAATACAAAACAAATGTGTTTTCTCATGTGAGCGTCCTCCTTATCTTTGAACGTATTATTTTTTTTAGGAACGATTTTGTTTCACAACAACTTTTGTTTTTTGCATAAGTCCATTGAAACTAACTAAAAATACAATCAATGGAATCCCATAAATCTGGAATAGTCCCCATAAAACAACACTGAGTGCAGGGATTAAATCCTCGAGCGGCGTGGATTCGATTAGATCCAGTAACTCTGACCAACTAAATGATGTCGAATTCAGTAAAGACATCAAATCACTCACTGAATACGTGATTGCAGCTAAAGCAATCAAACTAATCACCATAAAAATCAACATTACCAATCTTCTCATTTTAACAACCTCCTTCGTCATGTACACATACATGATAAATAGCACTGATTTTAGAGTATATATGGAAAAAGACAAGTTATAACACTGTCCCCGAAACATACCTATTTATAACCGTTCTATTTTAATCAATCTTACCATAACTATTAATAATTGCAACAACTTTTTTATTTTTCATACTAATTTTAGTTTTATTAATCGAATAGTTGGCAAATCCAATCGTACATATTATCATATCTGTGAAACCGTGATACTATATTATTAGAAAGGATCAAGGTGTTGTTTATGACCAACAAGGAACAAATTTTATACCATCAAAATAAATACCCAAATATGCTTTTACAAGACCACGTTAAACGCATCCATCAGATGATTTTTGGTCCTGCACATGCGCACAGTCAACCTTCTTTGGATAAAGTAAAACAATATATGACTAGTGAACTCTATGAAATGAAAGTGAACGAATGTGGCGATGATATCATTGAGATTGGTCATGATTTTGTTCGTGTGGATTTGGGGTTGGTTCTCAAGGGAGAAACCACCATTGAATTATTAAGTCAAGCATTTCTGTCCAGCATGAATCCTGAGCATATAGAAAAAGAACCGGTATCCGTCATGGATCACGCTTTAAAGGAACTAGAACACATGATTGAGCTTGGGGTGTTACCTTACGATCTTGATCAATCCATCTCATGGCTTAATCAGTATCGTTCATTGGGGTATCCTGCCATCCATCATAGCGATACTTATCGTGATTTATATCACCCACATTATCGAGTCATACATTCAGAATACCTCCCAGATCTAAAAAAATAAGTGGCTATCGCTAGCCACTTTATTTATGCTTGATTGAGTTGTTCTTGTAAGCGCTCGATGAATTTACCGACATGGTAGCCATCGACGAATGCGTGATGTACTTCGATGTTCAAAGACATCATTTTTTGCCCGTTTACATCCACATATTTTCCCCATGTCAAACGCGGTATCGCGTCATACTTATCGTGATTGTGCGCGTGGGTTATCTGTGTGAAACTCGCCCAAGGAAAGGTCGATATGTAGACCAAATCCGCTTGTGCTTCTTTCGATAGATCGATGAATTGATCGCCCTGGTTACGTGAGATTTCCTGTGCAGATTGAATAAATGTTTGTCGATCTTCTGAGAAATCAACTGTCACGATTTTGAAGCGTTCTGTATTCGGTATTAGGTCAGTATATGATGGATGAATTACATCAAAAATGACTGGTGCCTCGTGCACAAAACGATACTTAAAGGCTTCAATTTTATTCATTTCTTGTAAGGCTATATGCATAAAACTCAAGTAGAAAGAGGTTTTCTCGAGTTTTACTTTTTGATACAAATGGGTGACATCTACTTGAACTGTAACACTGAACAAAGGATGGTCTAATCCTTTGTAAAAATCATAGACTTCTTTTCGATCCCAATGCTCCAAATCGATGATTTTCATACATAATCTCCTTAGCCGATGGTTTCTTTATGAACCATATTACAATGAGGACAAATGACTTTACCCGCCGGGTTAATCTTGGTGATGTTTCTAAAATACATCAAAGATTCTACTTGGCGTTCATAATACCATTCATCCTGATCAACGGTCATGTTACCAAATAATGGGTTTTTACGACGGTGTGGTGAATCTGTATAAAAGAAGGATTGTTTGGTGGTAGGACAGGTATCTGTTTTGATTTGTGTCATACAATCACCACATTGGTAGTAATCATGACGCTTATTCTTTTCGAGTTTTCCCCCACAAAATGGACAGGTGGTGCGCTCTGTATCCGCGTGAATCATACCTCTTAAAATGATTTGTTGAAGTCGTCTAAATGAGTCAATATCGGTCATACTGATATATACATCTTCACGCTTTAAATAGTCTTCATCGAATGGGTCTACAACAATCACTTCGTGCAGTCTTCTTCTCATCTTTTGGGTGCGAATGAATTCTTCATCGGTTTGACTGTCGACAATCATGACACGATACGCTTGATCTTTTTTAAAATACAATAAAACCGATTCATTGTTGTTGTTTTGAATATTGAGTTTCCAATCTTTAAATGTAAAGTTCACGTTTAATTCATTCAGCTTCATTTTGGTTTTTGAATCCAGTTCAAAATTAAAATGACCCGCTGCGAAAATGGCTAATAGTTGAACGTATAACATGTAAGTTCTACGTAACCAAACTTCATCGAGTGGTTTGTCCTCTTCTTTTTTTACGATTGGACTATTCAATAAATACTTATAGGTTTTGTAGACTTGACGGTAATCCTTTTGCATGAGGAAGATGTTGGTTTTCTTAATCGATAGATTTGGGTTTCGATGATTGTTCTTTTTATAAACAGGTTTACTTAAGCGCGGTTGAATGACCCTTGTCACAGAACCTAGCTCATTGAGCATCTCTTTAGATAGATTAAAATACTGTGAGAAATCACGGATATAACCCGTATGAAGTTTCCCTAACGCTAGGAAGTATTTAAGGTGATTGGCTTTTTCTAGTAAGTTAAACTCCATGATGTCTGAAGCGTAAATGATCGCGTTTAAGATACGTCTATTACGATTCGAGAATCGGATCACTTCATCGATGTAGTTACAAAACACGATGTTCTCATAAATCGCGTAATCATCTTCATAAATACGGGTCAGTAGCTTTCTCGGTTTAACCCCACTGTTGGTAAGATTAGACACATGTTGGCTGTGGTTTGCTAAATGTAATAAAGTGTTTTGATTGATGATTCGCGCATTTTCAACAGGCAAAACATCATCGGTATCTTTCAATACGATGATGGGTTTGTTGAAGATGCGTTTGGATGCAGGCATCGATTTTTTTATCACTTGAATGGTGTTTTTTAATTGATCAAAATCAAACTCTGGTTCAATTGAAAATAACGTCATATCATGGACGACATAATAATCAAATTCAATGTATGAGAGCTGTGGGTGCTTAACGACGAATTTTTCAATCCCTGCTAACAAGGATTCTATACGTCTATAAGCATCTAATTTTTGCTTATCCATAGGAATTAGTCGTTATCTAAGCGGCGAATGAAGGCTGCGCATTGGTGCAATTTGAGCTTCGTAAATTCGAGTTCGAGTTTTTCTTTGTCGTCCAAAGTCTTCGTTTCGAGTTTCGCAACCACTTTGCTTAATAAAATCTTTTCAACCGCTTCGGATTCGACGTCTTCATCGGCGAAGCAGGCTTTATAAATATTCACGAATTCTTCGATTTGTTTTAAGATACGGTTACCAAAGGAAATGTTGAATGGCGCTAACAATGTTTCCACGCTCTTGATCAGTTCAGAATTCTCAGCGTCAAAATTGCCTTGTTTTTTCGCATCCACAAACAATTGTTGGAT
Source organism: Paracholeplasma manati (assembly GCF_025742995.1). Lineage (NCBI taxonomy): Bacteria > Bacillati > Mycoplasmatota > Mollicutes > Acholeplasmatales > Acholeplasmataceae > Paracholeplasma > Paracholeplasma manati. The sequence goes on from NZ_JAOVQM010000001.1 coordinate 93,715, forward strand.
GGTTTGATAATCATAGAACTGTTTCGACATTGGCTCTGAATAGTTTCTAACCTTCGGTGCACGTTTGGTGAAGTTCATCGTATGTGCACGGTCATACACTTTATCAGATATCACGAAGGTGGATTCATCGCGGTTCGCGGTACCGATGAACCAAACGTTCTTCGGAACCTTGAGGGTGTTGCCATCATTTAATGCCAAATATTCGTTTTCTTGTTCTGCTTCTTTACGGGTTAAACGGATATTGATGAGTTTGATTTCACGTTGGTTTTCTTCATTTTCCATCAAGGATAAGAAGTCTGAGAAGTAATACTCAATACGGGATAGGTTCATTTCATCTAATAGAATGAAGGTAAATACTTCAGGGTTTAAAGCGGCTTTATAAAGTGCTAAGGTAAACTTCTTAGGGGTATATTTCATCGAGAATTCGTTGTAATAACCGAGGAGTTCGTTTTTGTCTTTCCATGAGGATTCAACTTCGATGATTTCACAATTACCAAACACCGCTTCAGAGAAGATTTTCGGCAAACTGGTCTTACCAGTCCCTGACATCCCTTGAAGGATCGATAGCTTTGAAGCCCCCAATCCCGCAACAAATGTCGCGATATCTTCTGGGGTATAGGATAGATGTAATCTGGAGTTTCTCGCGTAATCGACAACAAAATTAACCAATTGATTGAGACTGGTAAAATTGGTTTTTAAGCCTTTACGTTTTTCTAAGTCTGCATCAAACAATGGTTTCTTCGAATCCAAATCGGTAAATGCTGGACACGGATCAAATGGTTGATAGGCTTCTTCTACTGGTTCATCATTGGATGGTTTGAATTCATCTGTAGGTTGATTAGTATTGAGTGGTAAGGTATCTTCAGCACCTGGGGCTAAACTAACCGACAATGGGGCTTCACGGTCGAACGCTTTACGGAAAAACATCCAAGTGAGGACTGCGATCGAACCAAACAATACGACAATCGCGTTTGTACCGATGTTATACTCATATTCTAATCCTGTAGGTAAACTGATACCGTAGAATTCAAAGATATCAAGCATCACCGCTTGGTTGATTTCTTGAGCGATTTGGAAATAATACCCAGCAATCGAAATGATGAACACAAAGAACACATTGACGATGGCGGAGAGTTTAACAATGGCGTTAAATTGTTTGAAATTAGATAAGTAACTACTGATGGTGATGACCAAAGTCAACCCGATCGATATGAGCATAACAACCAACACATAAGCAACCAAGCGATAACCTGGGTCTAACACTGGGTAATCCAATAAAATCTTTAACCCAGTCAAATTCACGTTGTATTCAAAGTTGCCAAACGTGATTTGCATCACAATGATTGGCATCAATAACAGCGATGCAGTCACTGCAGTGAGTAACAATACATATAATAAAGGTTCAATCTTCGCGTATCGGAACTTCAATACTTTATACGACATCGGATGATCGATGTGGTATTTACCTTTAAGAATCGCAAATCCAAAGATGACAAATACCATCATCGCTACCGGAATGAATGCGAAAGTGATGACTTCATTGCCTTCTAGTGTGTAATAGATATTTAAAGCTAGCCCAGCAATGAAGAAAATAACCGTTGAGATAAAGATAAAGTTGATGAGGTTTTTTGACTTTTGGATGAATCGTTCTTGATCAAAGAAATAGTGTGAGATGATGTCTGAAAAATATAAGAATATCCCTAGTAATAGGGTGAAATTCGCTAAGAAATAGCCGACAATCTCAAGATTGGTATCACCAAAGAACAGTGCTCTAATGATGATTGCGTGATAATCTGGTGACACATCCGTTAAAGTATACAAAGGCACAACAAAGGTTGTCATAAAGACTAGGATCGATAAGACATTGATGACTAAAACCGTTCTTAAAATGGATTTGCCTACCGGTTTAACTTCTACTGTATCCTCTTTAATTGATGTTGATCCAACCAATAATCGTTTTCGATATACCATTAAAATGACCAACCCAATAATAAATACCAAATTTACAATCATTAAAATCAAGGCGATAGGTGCTAACAACCCATTGATGGTTTGAAATACGATGAATGCACTGGAAAAACCGAGTAAAAGGAACAACGCTGGCAACATCCCCCATTGTGTCTTACGAAGGATACCAACGATCGATAATACGATGGATGTTAGGGATGCATAATAGAGAATCACCATAACAAAACCAAAAATGACCAATACCCCGCCATCAGCAATTCTGCTTGCTAATGAAAAGAAATCATCGGTTTCATACGGTGATAAGAGCGGCGTGGATAGTGCCCATAAATTAATGAGTGCAATCACAGACAATAAGGCTGTGATGATGATACCGATAAACCATGGTTTTTTAATCAGTTGTTTCATAGCTATGACACCTCGATTGGAATAAAAGTCTAATACTAACCTTTAATATGGAGAATAGACCGATGAACAGGTCCTACTTTAGTTATCATTGTATCACAGAACCACGAAGTCTTTTCGAAAGAAAAGCATGTCCACGCGTAAAAAATCTGTTACATAGAAGCCTAATACTCAATGATTACAGTGACATGGTCAACTTTTAGACCTTTTTTAAAACCAATAAATCCAATGTAACATTTTTATTCCATCTAATTTTATGCATTTATTTTTATTTAATTAAATTCAAATATTTTCAGTTATTTACATTACTTATCAAATGTGTTAGTATTATTCATGTCGAAAGGAGTAATTAAAAAATGAAATCTATTCGTGTATTTACGTTTTTAATTTTCATGGTATCAATGTTCGTTCTTATGGGTTGTCAAAACCAAAAAAGTGCGACACTCACCCTAAAAAATGAGGGTGAAGTCATGGCGTCATTATCAAAATTAGAAAAGAATGAGGTGGTGTCTTTACCAATCCCAAGTGCAGATAACCAAGTATTTATCGGTTGGTCTGATGGTACCACAACCTATTTTGATACATACACATTCACTGATTCAACTACCCTAACGGCTGTATATAAACCTGTCAACGACATGTTTACCTACACCGTAATCCCAAGTCGTGAATTTTCTGATGCCTTTAGCTACGAGTTGGTTCGAATCGATACGTATAAAGGCGATGTAGACCGTCTCGCTGTCCCAGCCACGATTGATGGGAAACACGTATCTGCTATTGGTTCAAATGCCTTCGCTGGCTCATCAGTCATCGATGTCAGACTACCCGTAGATATTGTAATTGGTGATTTGGCTTTCTCAAATATCTTGTCCTTAAAAAGTGTGACATTTTATGGTGATTATGTCATTCCTTATGAAGTATCTTATAACCAAAGTCAATGGGATGAACTCTTATCTAGTTACACCTCTACTTGTCAATTTAAAGGGGGCGAATTGGTAAATCAACCATACCCTTACGGTGAGCAATGTCCTATCCTAGAAGTATTAAATCAAAGATCTATGGTTATTGGTGGAAATACCGTTACAAGCTATACTGCTTTAATAAACTCAAACATCCTATATAAACCGATTCGTAACACCTTTACAGACAGTGCCTTTAAAGGTTCAATCCATTTAAAAACGCTTGAAATTCCAAAGGGTGAAACCCAGTTTAATCCATATATCGTTTCTGGATTGAATGAACTAGAAAACCTTGTTATTACGGATAATCATGCAAAATACCGTTGGCAGGATGGTGTTTTATTCAATCGTGATCTCAACCAATTGGTTTATTACCCGTCCTACCTACAACAAACCAGTTATACATTGCCTAATGGATTAAATAATATGCCTGTGAATATCGAGAATGATTACTTAGAAACTTTAGTCATCCCTGCTGATTTTACTGGTGATTTGATGTTTGAAGGCCTCCATGGTTTAAAAGAAATATTGGTTGAAACAGGGAATACCAGATATCAAAGCATCGATGGTGTACTTTACACCAACAATAGCTTAATCAAATATCCAGCCAATAAGTCGGGGTCTGAATTCACTGTACCTACATTTGTTAAAAGCATAGACAATCGAGCTTTTTCAAACAACCGAAACCTTGAAACCTTGGTTCTACCTGACACACTAACGCATATTAATCAAGAGGTGTTTTATAAATCAGATAAGCTAACCACTTTGACATTACCTGCTTCAGTTTTAACGATAGGTTATGGTGCGTTACATTTATCGAGCATTCAAACACTCATCATCTATCGTAGTGCAATCACACAAGGCACGATTACTACCATCGCTGGATCATTAGCACAAACTTACCCAACCAACTTTGTTATTTATGTGCCGGATGATTCATTGAGTGCTTATCAAACAGCACCTGGTTATGTGCCTTTAGCAGAGCTTATTTTACCCATTTCATCGAAAAACTAATCAAGAAAAAAGAAGATTTTTTATCCAAATCTTCTTTTTTTTTATTTATCCGTTATAGTCGAACAAGTTGTCTAATTTTGGCAAAATGGCTTCTAAATCAACGTCTTGATCATAATCGATATCTGCGTAACCAAATCCATTATTGTGGTGAACTTCGGTTAAAAATAACTGAGTACCCGACAATTCAAATATGGATTCGTTTTGATATTGTTGTAAATATCGTTTCGTCAATTCTTGGACACGCGGTTCCATCTCATGATGGTCAACACGGATTCTATTTTTAGCATCTACCAATCGTTTATCCCCATATACCATGTCTTTAAACAAGAGATGTTTGTGCGCTAAAATCGATTCGTGGTTGCCTAATTCCTTCATCACTTCAAATAAACAAGAGATGTAGGATACAAACCCAGGAATGAACACACTGGCTTTGGTGGTTACAGCTTTAGAAGATGAAATCACGGCTTCCCCTTGGTATTTATCTTTGAGCCAACTGTTCATGGCTAAAGCAGTATCTTCTAAATGGTCTTTGGCTTTTCCAATGGTACCACTACGGTAGATTTGATCCATCGCACCACTACCGACATAAGAATAAGAAATGGTTTTAAATCCTTTCGAAAGACACCCGGCTTTTTCTAAGGCTTCAACCCATAGTTGCCAGTCCTCGCCACCCATCACATAAACAGTGCCCTGTACTTCTTCAGGTGTCGCTGCTTTGATGTGGATGTCTCTAATCTCCTTACTCGCGATATCCACTGTTTTTCCAACCAAATCCTCACCAATAGGCTTGATGGCGGAATAGATGACTTCGCCCGTGTCAGGGTTTGGTCTAGCCCCTGAGGCTAAAGAGTAAACCAATAGATCGATTTGTCCAAAGGTTTCTTTGATTTTATCGATGGTGATGGCTTTGGTTTGATGACTAAAAGCATTACCGATGATATCATAGTGTTTAGAATCTAGGGATTGTGCTTGTTTTATAAACGCTACATTGTTCCAATACCCAGCTGTACCTGTACGTTGGTCTTTAGGTCTCGATTCATAGGATACATTGATGGTGGAGGCTTGGGCATTTTGTGCAAGTGTGACACGACTCGATAACCCATAACCGGATGAACCACCAATAATTAAAACCCGTTTAGGTCCGCCAAAATTGGGCAATTGTTTGGCTTCTTCAAATAAATCGTTGACGTAATGTTCACAACCCAATGGGTGTGCACTTAAAAAAATGTTGTTTCTCAGTGTTGGTTTAATGATCATAAAAGTTCATCCCCTTTTAGGACTATTTTACAACATCCTATGGATTCATCGTTTGAATTTGCCTGTAAAACAAAGACAATCTGAATGTTCAAAATGAAGAAAAAGACGGATTGCCCGTCTTTATGCTTGTCTCACTTTGATGAAAATGTCGTATAAGAAATACCCAGCTACCAATACACCAAAACCGATGAGGGATGGGACTAGACTTTCGACTAAAGTTGAAACAATGAGTAACAACATCCCGAGGATTGCTAAAGCAGGGATGACTGGGTACCCAATCACTTTATAAGGTCGTTCTAATTCAGGTGAACGTTTTCTAAAGATAAAGATGGATATGAAAATCAAGGTGTTAAAAATCAAGCCACCAAACACCACAAAGGTAAGTAAGTCTTGGAAATTGTATACCAACAATACTAAAGCCATCAATCCTGAACCAATAATCGCGATACCAGGGGTTTTATAGCGATCATTGACTTTAGAGAATGCTTTGAAGAATACTTGGTCTTCTGCCATGGCGTAATATACCCTTGGAAATACCATGATTGAACCGTTCAAGGATCCAAATATGGAAATCAAGATAGAAAAAAATACAATCCTCATCCCGGTTTCACCAAAGAGGGTCATCATCGCTGGAATCGGTAAGACTGCTCCACCTTCGGATAACGACATGGTGGTTGCAGTACCGAGAATACGATATAGCGAAAAGATGAATAATAGATAGATGACTGAAACCCCAATGGTTGAAATAGACAAGGCTTTGGGTAAGTCTTTTTTAACATCTTTCATTTCACCAGCCACAGTATTTAAGTTGGTCCAGCCTTCATAAGCCCATAAGGTACCTACTACCCCAAAACCAATCATGGTGAGGAGTTGGAAGAACCCTACCGGTTCAGCGGTTGTGAATGATAAATCCGGAGATGCTGTACCCATAAATAATCCAACCACGATGATCCCAAAGATGGGAATGAGTTTAGCAACCAAGAATATCTTTTGAACCCACGTACCTGCTTTGACACCCATATAATTAACTACAGACAGTAATACAATGACCACCCCTGCTATCCATTTATATAAAACACCCAAAGGTACGATATAACTGAGTACTTCTGAGAATGCTAAAGCGAGTAAAGCGATAGAACCACTGGAAGATAATACAAAATTCATCAACCCACTCAAGAAAGCGACTTTTTTACCATAGGCTTTCTTTAAATACACATAATAGCCGCCAGTCTCTGGAAATAAGGTACCTAACTCAGCGTAAGTAAGCGCAGAAACCAAGGTTAAAATACCACCTAGTAACCAGGCGAGCAGGGATAATCCTAAGGAGAATCCGACCCGTTCTAAGATGGAACTACCAAAAACAAATATACCTGAACCAATCATAATACCTGCTAAAATGGATATTCCACCAAACAGGCCGATTTCTTTCTTTAATGTTGTCATTTTTAAAATTCCTTTCATTCACCCTCAAGATAACATAAAAGGGTGATTAAAACCAAAAGGAATGCTTTGATATTCAAAAGACAACCGATGGGATGTCGGTTGTCTTGAGTCTGTTGAATCTATTCATGAAATCGAGTAAAAAAAGAATACTGAACTTCTGAATATTTAACGAAGATTTGATTAATCAAAAAGTGGTACCGAAAAGAGAAACTAAAATTGATACATATACTTTAGGTCTTTCAGAGCATTGTGAAGTTAATGCTTCTGCTATCCATATGAGAAGTGTAGATGAAATAAGTTAATGTTTCAAACAACCTATTGGTACAATCTTAATGCCATCTTCCCTAGTGTATGCGATTTCACCACCAGTGATAATCACCAACAAATCTGGTTCCTTCAATTTGTGAGCACTTCTTGTTTCGTTTGCTTTTCGAATAAGATCAACGACTTCAAGAAGATGTTTTGCTGCTTCTTCTATTTGCTTTGTCCCCAACTTAAATTCTATCAATGCGAATCTTCCATCATTTAAATGTAGCACAGCATCAACTTCAAGATTCATTCGATCTCTATAATACGATATATTACCTCCAAGAGATGATGCATAAACCTTTAAGTCTCTTATACATAAATTCTCAAACATAAAGCCAAAAGTTTCAAAATCCTGCAACAACATTTGAGGTGAAACACCTAGAGCAGCAGCAGCTATAGATGGGTCAATAAACATCCGTTTATTCGAACTTCTGATGGAGGTTTTTGAGCGAATTGATGGATTCCATGCGGGTATATCTTCAATCACATAAAGTTTGTTCAGTGCATTAATATACTCATAGTATGCAGATTCAGACAGACTGGTGTTTGAATTAACATCGTCGATGATGGTCTTATTCGATGAGATTGTGCCTATGTTTCTTGCATATGACTTAAGTAAATATTGAACTTTCAATGGTTCCCTTTTCTTACCATCAACTGCTGAAATATCTGTTTGAATAATATTATCTAGATAAGACTTAGCTACCAGTAATTTGGCAGTTTCTGTTTTCTTAGTTAAACTAGAAGGCCAACCACCTCTGCAAGTTGCAAAAATCAAGTTTTCAATGGTTAAATTAGATTTTAATCCATCAATATTGTAATTTTTATCGTTAAATAATTGTTTTAATGATATAGATCCATTGGACTCTTTTGACTCGAATAAGCTCATTGGGTACATCATCAAACGAGCGATTCTACCTGTTCCTGTATGCATGATTTTTGACTCATCCACAACTGTTGATCCTGTTAAAATGTATAACCCTTCAATTCTCAAATTATCAACAGATGTTCTAATCGCATCCCATAGCACAGGTGCCATCTGCCACTCATCAATTAATCGTGGTTTGTCACCTTCAAGTAACAAGGATGGTTTTGTCTGTGCAGTTAATAAATAACCCTGGGATTTGTCTGGGTCTTGCAATTTCAAAATACTTTTTGCTTTCATGGATGCGCTTGTTGTTTTACCACACCATTTTGGTCCTGTGATAAGTATGGCACCAAAAGCTTCTAGATAGGACTCAAGTTCACTATCAATATTTCGAATAAGGTATGTTGTATTCATGATATCACTCACTTTCCTACTTTATTTTAGCACGCAGACCGTAAATACGCAAGTGTAAATGGAGACTTTTGCATTATTTTAAAAGAGACTTTTGTTATATTTTAACGGAGTCTTTTGAATGAATATCTAGTGAAGAATATTTTAACAGCAAGTTTACTGTAAATAAAATTAACACCGAGCGGCATGTCACCTTTCTAATATTGATGCTTTTATATCAAAAAAGTTGACACATTGATTGATAATTTCTTATTCTTACTTTGTGGTAATCTATATAAGGCTCAAATCATATTACTTTCAAGCTTAATTTTTATCACTAATGACGATGTATTTTAAAAGATAGAGACGCTTTTCAAAATACACCATAACCCATTTTCTTCTTTGACATGTTCATGATTTTATTCCTTAATGAGGTTAAGCAATTGCACATTTTTATAGATAACTTCTTTTCCTAATTGCTCAGAAACAATGAAACCTTCTTTTTCAAGCAACTTTAAATATTTTGTTGCAGTTGCTCTAGAGATATTCAAGTTTTCTCTGAAGAACTCATTTTTGGTATACATGTAAGAAAACAAATGCTCGACTATCTCATAACGATAAATATCTGGCAATCGTTTTTTCATCATTTCTTTTGTTAACTCTATGGATTGGTTGATTCTTAATATAAGATTGATCGTATTGATGGAAGTTTCAGAAATACCTTTTAAAATGTATAGAACAAAATCCTTAATGTTATCTATATTTTCATTGCATTTTTTCAAAAGAGCATAATATTGGGCTTTATTTTCCATGATGTACTTACTTAAATAGAGTATAGGTTCAGATAGTTTTTCCTTTAACACTAAATACAAGATATTCAAAATTCTACCTGTCCTACCATTACCATCATAAAACGGATGAATACTCTCAAATTGAAAGTGGATGAGAGCCATTTGAATCAGTGGGTCATAATCATTATTCTGATTGATGAATAATTCAAGATTATGCATGAGTTCACGAATCTCAATTTCATTTTGTGGAGGTGTGTGTACGACTTCATTGGTTTTATCGTTAATGATTACTGTTCCAGGCAGTTTTCTTATGCCACCTTTATTCGGCTCAATGACATTTTGAATTTCTACAAGTATATTTGTGCTGATAAACCCTTTTTGTCTCATAACCAATAAACCATGAGCGATAGCATGCTTATAATTGATTACTTCTTTTGGTTTTCCTCCAATAGGTATCTTTGAAACAATCTCTTTAAATATTTCATCATAGGTTGTAATGATATTTTCTATAGCTGATGAGTCTTTCGATTCACTTAAATTGATTAAACTCAAAACAATTCCAGGATTTGGAAGTAGTTTAAGTATGCCTTTTAATTCGCCTATGTGATGATTTGCAGTATTGAGTTCTTTCAATATGTCTACTTCATTCAAATTTATGTTAAAGGGGAGTTTATTCACAATATCACCTCGTGACTAGTAAATCTTAATTTTTATCCTCGTAGTCATCATATCATACAAAACTAGTCGCGTCAAGGTTACGAGGATAGATTTCGTCATGTTTTAGTCACGTTATGAATTGTTATAATGTATATAAAACTTATATTCCATTAACCGGCATTCAGAGATGGTTAAACATTGAATAAAAAGTATTTTATCCTACTTAAGGTGGTGATACTTTTAAGTCAACTATGTAGACACAATCGTTGGAAGTTGTTATTTCCAATGCTAAATTTGACTAAGCATTTATACGGTAGATTCTGTTGATATCCTTGGGCGACATATAAATTCAACTTATCTCTTTTTACCCTAGAAATTCATGGCTTGCAACTCTTATAGTTTATATTAATATGAGTGTGCTTGCATGTTATTAAAAACAAAAGGCCATCGAATATCAATGACCTAAATTTAATTAATGTAAATAATGATGCCGAAAAGGGGATCGAATTTTATACATATATTCATCACTATTTACGGCTTAACAAAGCCACCAAAAATAACTTCTGTAATTACAAAAATCACTAGATATTATCAGGTGATTTAAATTAATTGAATAATTTTTAGTTATTGCGTCCACTTTATGGTAACTAAACCAAATATTTAATTTTAACCTACTATTTCAATTATTGCATAAAATGAAACAAAGCCAAAATAGCATATAGACAAGACATTAAAAAGCAAGGCAAGCAAGGCTATTAACTTATTTTTTTGTTTAAACTGTAAATAGTTTATTTGTAAGTTTCGAAAAATCAAGAATAAGCCTATGACGATGCTTATAAGTCTTGTGGTATTTGTTAGTATTTGCATCATTACTAAATCTGTTTTAAAACTAGAGCCTATAACTAGTAAAGTGAAGATTAAGATAAATATCGAGAAAATAATGCTATCGACACCAGGTTTTTGCGTTAATGGTTCATTTTTAATATCTTGTGATTCAATGACTGTTTTTTTATAATCCCCCAAAGTGAAATAACTGAATATAAGTCGATTGCTGATTAACCAAGAAATACGTTTACTTTGATTTTTTTTGATCTTTTTTATCTCTTCAGCACGTTCCTCACTATTTAGTTCTTGTAACAATTTCCTGTGCTTATATGCCAAAATCGTATTGAATAAAAGTGATAATAGCGAAAAGAGAACATAAATCAAAATTATTGAAGCAACAGCATTGAAAATAATCTCATGAATCATCTTGACACCCCCAAATATATAAACTAATTTAGTTCAGTATAACATATTTATTAACTCGTATTTCATAGTGTAAAAATTTTTGGTGAAAGTGAAAAACGAATTAATACTCATAAAATTGATAGAAAAGCATAAAATTGTTTGTGCTGATTTCGATGAAGTGTTTACAAGAAATTTCAAGTGTCCCGTCAAAACACAAATCACCTCTTTTGACCTTAGATGTTCATGATTTATATTTTTACCTATTGTATCAAATAATCATCACTCTTCTTGACCATAAATATAAAAGACCATTGAACATCAATGATCTATCTCAAAAATGAATTATCTTAATTATGGTGCCGAAAATAGGAATCGAACCTACGACCTGCTGATTACGAGACAGCTGCTCTACCGACTGAGCTATTTCGGCACGCGCCATTATGATAACACAAAAAAAAGAATCAAGCAATTTGATTTGTGCTAAAATAAGGGTAATTGCGTGCGAGGTAACCCTATGATTACGATTAAACCAGTACAGAACAAAAGAGACTTAAAGCGATTCACAGAATTTCCAAATAAACTCTTTAAAAATGAACCCAGTTTCGTACCAGCCTTATCCATCGATGAAATGCATGTCTTCGATAAAAAGAAAAACCCTGCCCACGAATATTGTGATTCACAGTGTTTTTTAGCCTATAAAGACAATCAAATTGTGGGTCGTGTGGCCGGTATCATTAACCATCAATGGAATGAGGCTAAACAAACCAAAATTGGTCGTTTCTCTAGAATTGATATGATTGATGATATTGAAGTGACCAAAGCCTTAATGGCTGCGGTGACTGAGTGGAATAAATCCAAAGGGATGGATACGTTGATTGGACCCATTGGATTTACCGATTTGGACCGTATGGGTATGTTGGTAGATGGTTTTGAGTACTTAAACATGTTCATCACCATATGGAACCCTAAATATTATAGTGAGCACTTAGAACAATTGGGATTTGTGAAAGATGTCGACTGGATAGAAAAACGTATTATGATGACCTCCATTCCGGAAAAGATCAGTAAGGTTGCAGATATCACCCAACGTCGATATGGTTTTAAATTGGTTGTTTGTAAGAAAAAGAAAGAAGTCTTTAAGTACATCTATCCTGCATTTAAAATGTATAACATAGCTTTCAATGAACTTTATGGCTTTCACCCAATTAGTGATAAAGTCATGGATTATTACATCAAGCAAATGATTACCATCGTTAAACTGGATTATCTATGGTTCGTATTGGATAATGAAGATCAGGTGGCTGGATTCGGATTGATGATGCCATCATTAGCGATGGCCAATAAAAAGAGCAACGGTCATTTATTCCCATTTGGTATTTTTAGAATCTTAAAAGCATTAAAGAAACATGATGTTGTAGACTTGTATTTCATCGCCGTAGACCCTAAACATCATGGTAAAGGCTTACCAGCCCTCATGTTAAATGATGGTATTCAAAAAGCCATGAAACGAAACATTCAATTCGCTGAAACTGGACCAGAACTTGAAAATAACATCGCGATACAAGCCCAGTGGAAAGACTTTGATTATATCAATCACAAGCGTAGACGTTGTTATAAAAAAGCCATGTGAACTACCCACCACTTAACTAGAAGTGGGGGCTTCCTATCCATACCGGCGTACCCGCCAGTGACTCAATAGGCTATCCCCGTAGTCCCTACGGTTCTTAATGTGTCTTATTACTGAAAAGCTAATTTGTACTGTCTTAATCCCTCTTTATTGATATTGATCGCTGCGTTGTGATCTCTATCTAAGTGTAGTTCACACTGCTTACACTCAAATACTCGATTATTGAGTTTGAGTTCACTATGAATCTCACCACAGGTACTACAGGTCTTTGAGGATGGATACCACTGATCCATCACCATTAAGGTCTTACCTTGTATTTCTAACTTATACTTTAAGAATGAAACAAATCTAGTCCATCCAAACCTCGAAATCTGTTTGGCGTAATAAGGATTCGTTTGAGACATCTCTATGAGATTTAATCTTTCTACACTCACCAAATCGTAACGCTTGGTTATCGCGTTAGATAATTTTTGTAAAAAGTCATCTCTTTTATGTCTGATTCGTTCATGTAATAAAGCGATCTCTAATACTTTTTTATGATAGTTATTAGAACCTTGGATTCTTCTAGATAGACTTCTTTGAAGAATACTTAGTTTGTTATAGTCTGTTTGAATATCGGTTGGGTAATCTAGTTTGAATCCTTGATGATCCACATAAAAATGATTCATCGAGAAATCTAGACCAATCGATGTTTTGATTTCTTGTCTCTTAATCTCTTTCTGGTATTCATAAAGTATCGAGACATAGTACTTACCTGTACTACTCTTAGAAACAGTTACGTTCTTCAAAGACATATCACTAGGTATGGCTCTGTGTTGTTTGATTTTCACTTCACCGAGTTTAGGTAGTTTGATATAACCCTTTAATAGAACGATGTTATTGTTAACAAGGTTGGTTGTATACCCGTAGTCTTGTTTCTTAGAATGAAATTTAGGAAAGTCTTGTTTATGATTGAAGAATTGTTTAAAAGCTTTTTCTAGATTGAGTTGCGTATTGGCTAGAGATAAAGAGTCGATGTCTTTTAGAAATGGATAAGTATCTTTATACTGTGCAGGACGATTGTATAACATGGTTTTATCAAGTTCATACTGTTTCTGCTTATCTTCTAACATCTTGTTCCAGAGAAAGCGATTATGGCCAAGGGTCATATGAATCAAAGTCTGTTGAGTTTGAGTTGGATAGATTCTAAACTTAAAGGCTTTGTTCATCAGAGATACCCCCATTTCATAGTATTTATGTATAGTGATTATTCAACTATATTATAACGTTATTTATGGGTGTTTGTATATAAAAAGTGAAAACAAATCAATTCATCCCACTACCTAAAGTGGGTGTGGACTTCTTGATTGTGTTGTTAAAGAAAAAGGACACCCTCACGGATGTCCTTTATTTTTATCGAAATACTTTGATCATGATTTGTTTCATATCTTCTACAAGTGCCAGTCTTGGATTGGCAGGTGTACATTGATCTTCATAGGCAGCATAGGCCAAACCTTCAACATTCGCCATGAATGTCTTTTCGTTGACTTTTTGTGCACGTAAACTCATTTGAATTCCAATACTTTCACCTAAATCATAGACAGCTTGTGCGAGGGATTCTACACCCTCAGCTGGCGTATTCGCTTTAAGCCCTAATACGGTCGCAATCTTTTGATACTTCTCATCAGCTTGATAGTAATTGTATTTTGGCCAAGTGGATAACTTAGATGGTTTTTGACCGTTGTATCTAATGACTTCAGGTAATAAGATTGCATTTAAGCGACCATGAGGTACATGGAATAATCCACCAATCTTATGCGCCATGGAGTGAGATATCCCCAAGAAAGCATTACCAAATGCCATACCAGCCATGGTGGATGCATTGTGCATTTTTTCTCTGGCTTCAAAATCTTGACCATTGTCCCAAGCACGTTTCAAATATTTGAATACCATCTCAATCGCTGATAACGCGAGTGCGTCGGTATAGTCATTCGCTAGAGTAGAAACGTAGGCTTCAATGGCATGAGTCAATACGTCCATACCGGTATCTGCAGTAACTGTTTTAGGTTGTGTCAGTACCAAAGCAGGGTCAACAATCGCGACTGTCGGTGTCAATGAATAGTCCGCCAAAGGATACTTTTTATTGTCTTTTTTATCCGTAATAACCGCGAATGGTGTCACTTCACTACCTGTACCTGAAGTGGTTGGGATACAGACCAAACTGCTCTTTTTACCCAATTCTGGGTATCTGAACGCACGCTTACGGATGTCCATAAATTTTTGTTTTAAATCATTAAAGTTCACTTCTGGGTGTTCATAGAATAGCCACATCGCTTTAGCCGCGTCCATTGGAGAACCGCCACCAATCGCGATAATCGTGTCAGGTTCAAAGCTCTTCATGATTTGATACCCCTTTTGAACGGTATCAATCGAAGGATCTGGTTCTACATCACAGAAGAGTTGAACTTGGACTTTGTTACGTCTTAGATTTAATTGGTCAGTAACCTTTTGAACATACCCTAAATCGACCATCACACGGTCGGTAACAATGAATACTTTGGACACATCATGCATCTGTCTTAGATACTCGATCGCGTCCCTTTCAAAATAGATCTTCGATGGAATCTTAAACCATTGCATATTGTTTTTTCTTCGTCCAATCTTCTTAATGTTGAGTAAATGATTCGCGCTGACATTATCACCAACGCTGTTTCTACCATAGGACCCACAGCCCAATGTTAAAGAAGGAATAAATTGATTGTATACTTGACCAATCCCTCCAAAGGTCGTAGGTGAATTGTGAATGATGCGGATGGCTTTGGTGACGGTACCAAATCGTTTCACAACGCTGTTATCATTGGCATGAATACATGCGCTGTGTCCGAGTCCATCGAATTCAACCATTTTCTTGGCTTTATCGATGCCATCCACATCATCCATCACCTCATAGAAGGCAAGGATAGGAGAGAGTTTTTCCCTGCTGAATGGTTCTTTTGGTCCAACTTCTTGACAGTGAACACCTAAAATAACCGTGTTGGCTGGGACCTCAATACCAACCTCTTTGGCCAACCATAAAGCGGATTGTCCAACGATATTTGGATTGAGTTTCGCTTTGGCATAGTCTTCATAGCTTTCTACACCAAATGCTAATTTCATCAGTTTGAGTTTTTCGGCTTCTGTCAAAAAGTGCGTACCGAATTGTTTAAATCGTTCGATGGTTTCATGATAGATGTCATGGTCAATGAAACAACCTTGTTCAGAGGCACAAACCATCCCGTTATCAAACGCTTTAGACATCACGATGTCATTAACAGCCTGTTTGATATTGGCTGATTTGTGGATGTACGCAGGCACATTACCGGCACCAACCCCAAGGGCAGGTTTCCCACAAGAATAAGCGGTTTTCACCATAGCGTTACCGCCTGTAGCGAGAATGAGACTGGTGCCTTCATGTTTCATGAGTTCTAACGTATTTTCCATCGATGGGTTTTCAATCCATTGAATGGCATGTTTAGGTGCACCTGCAGCAATCGCTGCTTCTTTGACAATGCGTGCTGCTTCTGCAGAGCATTGTTGTGCACTTGGATGAAAAGCAAAAATGATCGGGTTTCTTGTTTTTAAAGCGATAATACTTTTAAAGATGGTCGTGGAGGTTGGATTGGTTACTGGTACAATACCGCATATAACCCCCACAGGGTCAGCAATTTGGGTAATACCGCTGACCTCATCTTCACTAATCACGCCAACTGTCTTTAGATGACGGATGTGATTCACTACATACTCTACTGCAAATAAATTCTTCGTAGCTTTGTCTTCAAAAACGCCTCGTTTTGTTTCTTGAACAGCCATCATAGCGAGCTTACCATGTGCTTCTAATGCAGCAACCGATACTTTCGCAATGATGTGGTCAATTTGCTCTTGAGTGTATGTATAAAAAGCCTCAAGCGCTTCTTGAGCGTTTAGGACAAGACTACCCACAGGTGACTGTGTGTTTTGAATGTCTTTTTCCACAATATTCAATTTCCTTTCGTGTTCTTTACCCTTATTCTCTCAAATCATTTTCACGAAAGCAATCTTTCTAAACTGGTAAACGTTTTCGTCGAATTTGAAAATGTTTTCATAACACTTTCACTAATATTAAAACCAGATAATCGCTTTATTTAGATGTTTTAACAAAAAAAGACACCTGATTTATATAAAATCATTGGTGTCTATTTTCATTAAGATAGTGCTTTTATAACCTGTGCATAGACAAGTTCACATACCCCATCATCGTCGATTTCCATCTCACCTTTTACGTATTGTAAAAGAATACCTGAGATGAGGGCTTGAATAACATGTTTTGCGTATGGATTCGCTGTTTGAACCACAATCTCTTTGGATTGAATGCCCAAAGCCATGATGTTTGTAAAACGGATGTTCATTTGTTCTTGGATATTTTCCATCAGTTTTTGATGTTCAATATTGAGCGATGGTATGCCTTCTAGTTGCGTATTCATGATCGCGTCCATGACACTTTTCGCATCGCTCATGACGCATAAAATGCGTTTGATTTGAGCAATAAAGGATGCTTTAAAGGTGGTCATAGGCATATCTTCTAATAAAATACCGTGGTACTTATTCAATAGGTAAGCATAGGTACTAGAAATCATTTCTTCTTTGTTTTTGAAATGTTCATACACCGTACTCTTACCAATCTCTGCTTCTTGTGCCACTTTAGACAAGGAAATATCATTTAGGTTATTCCCTTGTTTGATGTGTTCAACCAAGACTTGGATGATTTTATCTTTCGTCTGCGACATTGGATAACGCCTCTTTTTTCATATGCTTACGATTTAATAACGCATAGATGGTCGGAACAACCACCAAGGTTAAGATGGTTGAGTAAATCAAGCCACCAATGGTCGTGATGGCCATCGGTTGTAATAGTTCAGACCCTTCACCAAAGCCTAATGCTAAAGCAGCTAAACCTAAAATCGTGGTTAAGGATGTCATAAAGATCGGTCTTAAACGGGTTTTACCTGCCAAGACAATCGCGTCTTTGATGGTCATACCTTCATTTCGCAATTGGTTAATGTAATCCACCAATACGATACCGTTATTAACAACGATACCTACCAGAATAACTAGACCCATGATTGAAACTAAGCTTAAATAAGAATTCGTAATCAATAAGGCCAACATACCACCAGTGAATGCGAGTGGGATGGTGAATAGAATGATGAATGGGTAAACAAGGGATTGGAACTGAATAGCCATGACCATGTATACCAATAATATCGCAACCAACGCTGCTAGGACTAAGTCATTAACCGCTTGAAGGATCTCTTCGGATTCCCCTTCAAACGATACATAATAACCATTACCGTATTGTGTAAAGTCATTGGAATCTAGGTAGTCGTTTACTTTTCTGGTCGCTTCTTGTGAAACCAAAGTAACGTTCTTACCATCTTCGATTTCTGCTGTCACCGTGACATAACGGTTAGAACCATCCGTGTTAATGGTCGTAAACCCGGTAATGTAATCAATGGATGCGACAGAGTTTGCGTTATCCACATAGAGTGGAGATACCGCTCTACTCAATAACATTGGGTCTGCGCTCATGAGGTCAGGATTGAATACAATCTCACCACCGACCACTCTTAAGAATGGGTTGATGATGAACTTGAGGTAACCACCAGTTGCTAAAGCACTTGGGTCAATGGTATAGATACCTTCACCGGTTTGTGCGGTATATCGATCAATCATCGCACGGTTTTCATCGCTAAATAACATGATGCCTGATAAGAAGTTGAGATAATCACCAAATAGATCAAAGGTCAAGCCACCCGAGACTGCGTCATTTGGTAACGAGATATCGTAGGTAACACCTTCAATGGTTAGGGTCAATGTTTGGGTTTCACCTAAGCCACCCAAACCTTGGTATAAATAGGCAATATTGGCATTCACATCGGCAGCGGTTAAACCATAGACCATCGCGTTGTCTTTGTTGATGGTGATTTTAACATTGTCTGCGCCTTGAGAAACGCCGTTGTCTGGTTTAACAACACCAGGGGTCCCTTCTAATATCGCAGTGATATCATTCGCAATCGCTTCTAAGGTTTGTAAATCATAACCCGATACTTTGATCGAAATACCGGATGCACCACCCAAAGCCCCTGTAGAATTTTGTGCGGAAATGCTGGTTTCAATGATGTTATTGGCATCAAATCCAGTTAAGCTGGAATAATCAAATTCAGCCAACAGTGATTTAATGATGGCTTCGTTTTCTTTGGTTGATTTTGCACGATTATCTTTTAAATTGATGGAGAGTTCGATATCTGAACTGCCACCCATCATCGCTGCGAAACCACCGAAACCGCCAGCCCCACCAATAGAAGCGGAAACGGTCTCAACATCGCCATTTTCTAATAATCGTTCAGTCAATAAATCGGTATATGCAGCTTTGGATTCGAAAGTGGTTTGTGAGGTTGTTAGCACGGTAATATCGATGACACCTTCATCCGATTCAGGGAGTAAAATGAACCCTTTAGAAGCGACAATCCATACCGAACTTACCAACAATAATAAGACCACGATCAAGGTTGTAATTTTATGTTTGAGGGTAAATAAAACGGAGTTTTCATAGGCCTTTTTCATCCATACCATCCACTTACCATCGTGTTGAGGTTTGTGGTCATCAAGCATGCGGGACGCCATCATCGGTACGAGTGTTAAAGCGATGATGAGCGATGCGCCTAATGAGTAAGCAATGGTTAACGCCATGGAAATAAAGACGTCAGCGATGATGCCTTCGATGAAGACAATTGGTAAGAATACTGCGACAGTGGTGATGGTCGATGAGGTAATCGCACCAGCGACTTCTTTCGCCCCTTGTGTGGCTGCTTCGCGTTTGGATTTACCTTCAGAAATCATACGGTAAATGTTTTCGATGACAACGACGGCGTTATCAACCAACATCCCAATACCGAGTGCCAATCCACCCATCGAAATGAGGTTTAATGTGACACCTGTAAAGTACATCAACATGAATGCACCAACGACAGACGTTGGGATGGCTAAACCAACAATGATGGTTGGTTTGATGTTTCGTAAGAATAAGAATAGGATGACAATCGCGAGTACACCACCCACAATTAAGTTATTGAGTACAGACCCAATGGATTGTGTGATGTATTCACCTTGGTCAAGCAATATCTCATAATGAGCGGCTTCACCTTCACGCGCCATGACATCGTCTAAACGGTCTGCAATCGCGTTCGAGACTTCAGTAATACCATAGTTGGATTGTTTGGTGAATGACACTTGAATACCTTGGGTACCATTAATCTTAGAATAGGTATCGGTATTCGCGTTGATATATTTAATACCATTATCGACGATCAAATCACTTAGATAAATCACTTCAGCGCCATCAAAATAGATCGGTAACGCTGCGATTTCATCCAATTGGGTAATTTTGTTCCCTAAATATAGCATGCGTAATTCGCCAGAGTCTAACGCAACCCCAATCAAACCACCTTCGTTTTGATCTTCAATGGTTTGTAAAACAGCTGCGTGGTCTAACCCATAGGTAGTTAATTTGTTATTGTCCAAATTGATTTGTAAAACAACGTCCGCTTGTCCTGAAATCGATACGTCAGCGACCCCCGGAATGCTTTGTAAATCGATGAGTAAATCCCTTTGAATCCATTCGGTGTTGCGAATCAAGATTTCTTCATCGGTCAATGTTTCTTCATAATCTCTGAATAGTGTCACTGTCATTACCGGTAACATATCTGGACTGATTCTTAAAATACGCGTGTTACCAACCCCATCCACAAATTGGATGTTATTGAGTAATTCACGTAGTTCGATGACAACCGAATCCATGTTCGCACCATCGGCGAATGTGACGATGGAAATCGCGAAATGTTCATTCGACATCGAAGACACTTCTGAGAAGTTTGAAATGGTTGCGACAGTGGATTCGATTTTCTTCGAGACCTCTGATTCCACTTCTTCTGGTGATGCCCCTTGATACTCGGTAATGGTTACGACAAATGGTAACTCAATATCTGGAAACAAGGTTAAAGGTAATCTGGTTATTGAGAATAACCCTAACACGATGACGATGAGTACACCCATGATCACAGTGATCGGTTTTCTAACACTATATCCGCTCATGTATAATCCTCCACAAAGCCGACCGAACGGTCGGTCGGTATTTCAAAGTATACCATCATACGCACACACAATCAATGACTTTGCACACTTTTTACGAATATGTGTATTTTACGAAAAATAAAACCACCGGGTGGTGGTTTAGAAAATGTATTTGGCTGCTCTCTTCGAGACATAAATCTCTATGGCTTCTTGAATGACATCGATCCGAACACTGTTTTTCTCTGTTTTTTCGCCATCGGTGTTCCAATCGATATCGGCTTGATCGTGTTCAACTTCTATCTCATAAAAAGAGGATGTTAATCGGTGTCCCCCACGCATCACCAAGCCACCAATCGCGAAGAATGTCAATATTTTAATCAACATCCAAAAGCGTCTGTGTTCGAAAATGCGAGCTTCAATCTTACCATCGTTGAGTTTGGATTTTTTCATCAAGTATAGGTTTCTACCACCCACACGTGGCCCGTTTAAGAATAATAATAACGTAAAGGTTTTTTCTAGTACACCACCATCATAAGTGATCTTCATAGGCATTTTATAATCAAATAACAGATCTGTAATACCTCTGACAATGTAAGCCAGTATACCAAAACGTTTCTTATCTTTACGCTTCACATCATAGCTCGCTTTGGTAAAACGACCTGTGGCTGCAGCGTAGGTAAAGTATGTGTCATTGATTTTAGAAACGTCCATCTTTTTGACTTCACCCGTTTCAAGAATGAGTTTCACCGCTTTTTTTACATTCATTGAAATGCCAAGCATGTGTGCCACATCATTCACAGTTCCAGTAGGGATATAAGCGATTTTTGGTCGTTTTTCTTTGGTCATTAAGCCATTCACGACTTCATTCAATGTACCATCACCACCAGCAACCAATAACATATCATGGTCGCTTTCAATGGCGTATCTTTTCGCATCCAATGTTTTTTTCGTCTTTAAAATATCGATCACATGACCCTTGGCTGTGAATGCGTCGACGATATACTTCGAATTACGTTCAATTTTTCCACTGCCACTCTCTGGGTTATAAATAAATCCAACTCGCATATGATCACCACTTCACTTTCATTGTAACACCTAAAAAAATAATGTGAAACTAAATCACACTATTTTCTATTTTTCAATAAAAATTTGTTGTATGATACTAAGGCCAAACTTAAAACTAAAAATCCTAGAGTCAATATGAACACCCATCCTAAAACCCCACCATAGCCGATGTTGTTCACATCTAAAAAGAAATACGGGTATGAGTTGGTGAATAAACCAATGATTAAGGTGACGATGACATATAGATAAGGGAGTATTAAGCTTTCCAATATAACACGCCATTTAAGATTGTTCTTTGGGTTAAATAACAAGAAGTCTATTACAACCATCATCGGACCAAACAAATGCATAATCACATTTCTAACTCGCCAATAGGTAGGATCAAGTATATTACCTAACAATGTATTATAGATGATCAAAGTAACTAAAATCATGATGGTAATGACGAATCTTACGGATGGGTATTTGAATGTATTAGGTTTGCCCTTAAGTATTTGGTACTCTATAAACCACAAATACGCCATTAAGCTAAACGCAACTAAATTTGAAAGATTCGTATAGTAAACAAAGAAACCATCATTGAAAGTGCCTGTATAAATCTCGGTTGCTAGAAATAAACCAATGAATCCAATGACCAAATAGATTGATTTGTAGATAAAAGATGCTTTTGTGTTTGTGATCATGATGACACTTCCTTACTCACATAACATCATTGTATAAAACATGGACAATGATTTCAATTGTTTTGATTTTCAAAAGATATCCCATTTTAGGCTTTATATAGGGGAAATGTGTTTATTTGACAAAACACTAAGTTTCAAGTAAGATGATTAAAAAGGAGCGTATATATGGTACCATTTATTCCCTACATAGCAGGATTTGGACTACTCGCGATTGCGGTAGGTATTGCGTTTTCATTCATCAAACAGAAGTTTGCGTTCGTCCCAACCTTAATTTTACTGGCTTTAGGCTTGGTATTCATTTGGTTATCACAAATGCCACAACCCGCAGGTTCGTGGAACGATTTGATGTATGTATTATTCGGCTTATTCTTCTTCTTTGTTGGTTTGGTGGTTGGATTAATCACTTTACTGATCAAAGCATTGAAGAAACCCACAGAACAAATCAAATAACAAAGAAAAAGGACAGCCGCGCTGTCCTTTATTATTTATGCTAGTTTGTTCGCTTGATTTTGCATCAAGAATGGGTTGATGAATCCACCGATGACGATGGCTAAAATCAAATAGATGATAGACATATCTTCAGCGCCTTGCTGAGCCAATCTCTTACCAGCCGCGTATTGCCAATAAAGACCGTAAATACCAAAGGTAAAGATTAACATCAAGAAGTGTCCTAACCCACCAAAACCTTCGCCAGTTTGTTTCTTAAGTTCAACTTGGAACATGATAATCCAATAAATCGGATAGATACCAAAGGTGAATAAGAATAACAAAATCATCATTCCAATACTTCTTTGTTTCATTTTTTTCTCCCTTCCACTCTTAAAGAGTGCTTATCTTTATAAATATGATAACACAAGTGGAAGCGTTTTATTATACTATTTCTATTTTTATTATTTTGTGCATTTAAAAGATGATTATGATATCTATCCATTAAAATTGTATTTGTTATAATATTACAATCAATTTTATAAGTATTTTTTTAGTATCAGAGCTGACTGATAAATCGTTGGTAACCCACTGCCTGGGTGTGTACCGCCACCAACTAAGTATAAATGAGAGATATCCTCAAATTGATTTTGAGGTCTTCGATTCAACATTTGAGGCAGGTTATGTGCCAAATTAAATACTGCCCCACGATAGACATTATAATCATTGGCCCAACCGTTTGGATCAATCATTTTCATTACTTGGATATGATTTCTAAGGTCGATACCATGTTTCGATTCGATTAAGTCGATGGTTTGTTCTTTCAGGATTTCTTTGTATACAGACCAATCTTGTTCAGCCGATAAGTTCGGTACAGGTACCAAAACAAATAGACTTGTATGACCTTTAGGGGCGTATGAATCATCATTTAGTCCTGGATTATGGACATACACACTGAAATCATCTGTGAATTGATTACCTGTCAATCCTTTTAAATAGGCTTCATAATCTTTTGAGAAAATGATTTCATGGTGTGGAAAATCATAGGTGGTATCTAAACCGATGTATAACATAAATGTCGATACACTGAATCTCTTCTTTTCAATCTTTTCTGGGGTATATTTCTTCAAGTGTTCTGGTTTGATTAAATGATTCATCGCGTACGCAAAATCCGCATTGATGATGATGTCATCAAAGAGGATGGCTTCGCCGTTGACTCTTAACCCTTTCGCAGCCCCTTTATCCACAATGATTTCTTCTACTGGGCTATTTAAGTGGATGTGCCCGCCATTCTTTTCAATCAATTCAGCCATTTTATGGTTGATTTGATTGAGACCCCCTTTAACATGATATAAACCCAATGCGTGTTCTAAGTAAGGCAATATCGTAAAAATGGATGGGGCTTGATAGGATGCCATACCCAAGTACTTCGCTTGGAACGATAACGAATGGATGAAATTATGGTTTTTATTGAAGGTGGATAAATGTGTAAACACCGATTGAAATGGGTGTAAATAAGGTAAAGCTCTCAATACATCTGGTCTCAGAAAATGAAAGTAATTCGGGAAGGGTTTTTTTAAAATGGATGATATGGCATTTAACTTCTTTTCTTGTGCCTTCAACCAGTTTAGATAGCTTTTCCCCATGCCAGGTTGGTATTTATCATACATACTCGCATTCTCATTGGGGTCTTTCGACATGTGAAACGTAACGTCATTGAACATCAATGTATATAACTCTTCTAAACGGATGATGTCTAATTCTTTGTGTAAGTCATACCCAGCCGATTGAAAGACTTCTTCTAAGATTTCTAGATACATCAAGAAGGTTGGACCCACATCAAAATGATAATCCCCTAAAGAGAGTCGTTTTGAACGACCACCCACTTGGTTGTCTTTTTCAAATATGTGGAGTTCATAGCCTTTTTTAGATAAGACCATCCCCGCGGCTAAACCCCCAGGTCCAGCCCCAATAATCGCTATTTTTTTCATGCGTTGATCGCCTCATTTGCTTTGTGAAATTCTTCTAAGAAACGTCTCATTTCCATCATGAGTACCGTATCTGGTGCACCTTTTAATACCATGCCATCCAAATACATCATACTCTTGATGATTGGGAACATCCCTTTTTCAAAGACCATGCCTGAATTGACCCCAAGCTTGATGGTTTCCATCATTTTTCTGGTCAAGGAAACATCAGATACCGACTTGCCTTCAAAGTCTTTGTATAAATCCAATAGTTTTACGTAATAAGCATCATAAGTTTTTCCATGGATTTCTTTAGAAGCCATATGGTTTAAAGCCAGTGCACAACCTGGGAAGTCATAATAAGCGAGTTTTTCCATGAACTCAAATAAGCCCATTTGGATCTTTTTACCAACTTCTGAAATCGCGCCAGTATCGATGAAATAGAAATCATTGCCTTTTTTGATGAGATTGCCTGGATGTAAATCCCCATGGAAAGTACCTACAATGAAAATATAGAACCCATGAATATGGAATATTTCTAAGATGTCTTCAAAAGGCATCGATTTTTCTTCTAATAGATCATCGACGGTTTTCCCTTCAATAAACTCAGAAACCAACACATGTTCATTCGATAAGTCTTTATAAATTTTAGGAAATTTTAAACGAGATAAATCAAACTTGTCTTTGTTCGCTTCATAAATGCCTTTGAGCACTTCACCATGGCTGATTTCGTTTCTTAAGTCTAACTCGGCTAAGGTGTATTCTTCAATGTGCTCTAAAATGCCTACTGGGTCTGCCACTTTAGCCAATTTAGGATAGAAGAAAATGATGAACTTGATGAATCGTCTGAGTGAACGGACATCTTTTTCAAATTTTTTCTTGAAGTCTTTTTTGATGAATTTGATGACCACTTCATCACCATTAAATAAGGTAGCACGGTGGACTTGTCCAACCGAGGCACTACCAATCGGGGTTTCTTCAATTGTTTTGAACTGTTTGAGCCAATCTTCATTGGTATATTGTTTGAGTAAAACCTTAAAATCCTCCCCTTGAATTGGGGTGGTTCGAGTATAAAGTTTCGCTAGATGGGTGCAGGTCGCTTCATTTAAGAAGTCAATTCGAAGTGCGAAGGTTTGGGCAATCTTCACAGCCAAAAGACCTTGATTTTGAATGAAGTCTAAGTCCGGTAGTTTCTTTTTTGAAAATATTTGTTTGAATAATCGGATAAACATGATCCAACGCATAACATCACTGTCCTTTATGTTTATTATATAACAAAGTGGTTTTTTAGTCCCTAGATGATACACAATAAAGGGAAATTTAAGATATTGAAAAAAAAGCCCACCGCAGTGAGCTTAAATCCTTATTTCTTGTGAACCATCCAGTCATTCAATACTTGGATGTATTCCGACGGGTCTTCGATTGGTAAGCCTTCAATGAGTAAGGCTTGGTGGTATAAGAGGGTTGCGTAAGATTTTAACGCAGCTTTATCTTCGGTTAAGCCTTGTAAAACTTGGAAGATGTCATGATCAGGATTGAGTTCTAAGATACGTTCCGCTTTAACTTGTTCACCATTCGGTACGTTTTTCAATACCTTTTCCATTTCTAAAGACAAACCTTCGCCTGAAACCAAGCACACAGGTGCGTCTTTCAAACGTTGAGAGAGTTTGACATCGGAGACTTTATCGCCAAGGGCTTCCTTAAGGGCTTCTAATAAGGATTTGTTGGATTTTTCTTTCTTCTTAATATCCTTTTTCTTTTCCTCATCCACCAAGTCTAAATCGGCGGATTGAATCGATTTGAATGGTGCTTCGTTGTATGAACCCATGATTTGAATCATAAATTCATCCACTTCTTCGGTCAGTAATAATACTTCATACCCTTTTTCTTTGAGGATACCCATTTGAGGTAGGTTTAAGATGGCTTGTTTGGATTTACCGGTCGCGTAATAGATGTCTTTTTGATCGGTCTTTTTACGGTCTAGGTATTCTTTGAAAGTGATGTAGTCATCCGAAAGGTTGGTTTTAAATAAAATGAGGTCTTGTAAAAGTTCTTTGTGTAAACCGAAGTTTTGATAAATGCCATATTTTAAGGATGTCTTATATACATCATAGAATTCAATGTATTTCTCACGGTCATTCTCTAACCAGTTTTGAAGTTCATTCTTTATCTTCTTTTCAATTGAACTGGAAATCTTTTTGAGTTGTCTGTCTTGTTGTAAGAGTTCACGAGAGATATTTAAGGATAAATCGGAGGAGTCTACAACCCCTTTAACAAACTTGAAGTGATCGCCAATCAAATCTTTATTCTTGTCTTGGATGAAGACACCTTTGGAATAGAGTTGTAATCCTTTTTCATAGGTTTCACTATAGAAATTATAAGCTGGTTTTTTAGGGATGAACAGTAACGCATTGAAAGTTAACATCCCTTCAACTGACATGTGAATGACTTTCATCGGGTCTTCAAAGTCATTGAATTGGTGTTTATAAAAACCATTTAAAGCTTCATCGGTGATGTCCGCTTTTGAACGTTGCCAAAGCGGGGTCATTTGGTTGACTGGTTTTTCTAAATCTTCTGATAAATAGATTGGGTAACGCACATAATCGCTATACTTTTTGATGAGTGAACGCAATTCATAGACTTCAAGGTAGTCACTGAAGTTTTCTTTGACTTCTTCATCTTCAATATCCGCTTTTAAGTATAAAGTAATTTCAGTACCCACAACATCGCGGTCTAACACATCGACGGTAAATTCTGAAACACCATCCGATGTCCATAAATAACCGGTGTTTGCGTAAGGGGATTTGGTTCTAACTTCAACCTTGTCAGAAACCATGAAAGCACTGTAGAAACCGACCCCGAATTGACCGATGATGTTTGTATCGTTTTGGTCGAGTTTTTCAATGAATGCTTTGGATCCACTTTGTGCAATCGTTCCAAGATTGGTAATCAATTCTTCTTCGGTGAAACCAATCCCAGTATCTGTGATTGTAAGGGTTCTTTGTTCCTTGTTGGGTGTGATGGTGATTTTGTATTCCCCGGACGGGACTTGTTCATCCGTTAGAGATAAAAAGTGTCTCTTATCAATCGCGTCACTCGCGTTGGATATGAGTTCTCTAAGGAAGATTTCTTTTTGTGTGTAAATTGAGTGTGTCATCAAATGTAAAAGCTTTTGAGATTCTGTTTTGAATGCTTGTGTCTTTGACATAATTATCGCCTCCAAATACTATTTTATCCAAGGTTTTGGCAATGTCAAGTATTAAGTGCCAATTCACATAGAAAAGAAAAACACACAGTCTATTTTTGATAGACGATGTGTTCGTTGATAACTGTCATTTCAACCAAAGGCTCTTTTAGTCTACTAGATTCGATGGTTTCTAAATCGAATGTGAAAATGCTAAAGTCCGCGACCTGTCCAATTTCAATTGTACCCCTGTTTTGAAGGTTGTTTTGAGCGTTCGCGTATATCGTATAACCTTTGATCGTATCCATCCTAGAAATGCGTTCTTCGGGTTGGTATATTTTACCGTCTTTCGCTACCCGTTCTGTAGCGTCTAAGATTCCTAAGAGTGGGTTAGGTGTCTCTACCGGTGCGTCACTGCTAAAAGAGAGGGTTAATCCATTTTTTAACATGGTTTTCCACGGAAAAACATACGGTGGAAATTGTTTGAAGATGGTGGTTGCTTCAGGAAAATCACTCGATAAAAACTGTGGTTGGATGTCAATCGTAACAGGCATGGATTTTAGCGCATTCATGCCATATTCTGATACCCATGGGGCGTGAATGATGCGGTCTTTTTGATTTTCTTTGGGTGGGTATTTCTTTAAAATATCGATGAGTTCATCTAACCCTTGGTCACCAATCACATGGATGGCTAAAGTCAGACCAAATTGTCTTACTTTTTGAACAATTTCGATGAAATTTGGAGTGGTTCTAAGGCCATTCGAAGTTTCATTTTGATAACCATGCCACATCAAAGCTGTCTTCGATGACATGGTACCGTCATAGAATACTTTGATGCCTTTAAGCTCTAAAAAATCACTGTAATGATTGAAATAAGGTGAGGCTATGTAGTCGTCAAGGACTTCATGATGAACCAATAAATGCGTACGAAATGGGATTCTTTTTTGTACGTTTATGAAGGCTTGAAGTGTATCTTGATAACCATTGAAATAGAACAAATCATCTGAGTGCCCCCCGGTAATACCGAACCGATAAAGTGATTTTATGGCTGTTTCAAGATAGGATTCTAAAGTTTCATTACTGACTTTAGCATAGTGTCTGATAACCGCTTGAGCATCTTCTTCTCTGAGAATCCCTGTAGAACTTTCTTTATTCAATTGTTTTAGAACAACCGTATTTACGGTGACTGCGTGAAAATCGTGGTGTCTTAAAATCATAGGATTTTGATTGTTTATGGTATCCAAATCGTATTTGGTAACACCCACATATTCATGGTAACCATCCACAATTAAAAGTTCAAAAATGTTTTGTTTTTTGAGAAGATTTAAGACAAGATTTTTGTCTTGAGTATGGGTTAAATATAAGCGATTGAGAAACTGACCATACCCAATCAAATGTAGGTGTGCATCGACAAAACCTGGGTAAAGGTGATAACCTTTTAAGTCAATCACTTCATCATAGGGTTCTTTTTCATCCACGTTTAAACCCACAATGAGCCCTTGATCGGTGAGTATGTTCGAAATTTCAGATTGATTTGTTAGTGTATGGATAACCCCATTTTTCCAAAGTTTCATAAGCCACCTCTTTACGTTGATTGTATCATATTATTTGGATAGAAAAAAACCAAGCGATTTACGCTTGGAGTTCATCTAATATGAAATTTAAGAATCTTTCAAGACCGGCTTCTAGTTGGTCTTTTGAACAGGCTAAATTCATCCGAACAAAATCTTTCAAATCTGGATCAAACTTGTTTCCATCAGATAAGGTGATTCCGTAGTCCATCACCTTCTTGGTGATATAGATGGAATCTTTCTTTAAGAATGACATATCTAACCAAGCCAAATAAGTGCCTTCTGCTTTGGTGATCTTCATTTGTGGGACATGTAGTTTAAAGAACGCATATAGACGTTTGAAGTTTTGTTCTATGTGGTGGTTTTGAGCATCGACCCAGTCATCACATTCTGTATATGCAACTTGACAAGCAAGGGTTGCGAAGAGGTTTGGAGTACAGTTATGGGAGACGCGCAATTCATGATGAATGGCTTCTCTCATCTTCGGGTTTCTAATTACGATATTCGATAAATGTAATCCTGCAATATTGAAGGTTTTATTGGGAGAAGTGCAGACCATGAGTTGATCATAATCATCTAAATAATGTCCAAGCGATGTAAATTCATGTCCTTTAAGGATAATGTCAGCGTGAATTTCATCTGAAACTAAGGTCACCTTGTATTTCTTACATAGATTCACGACTTGTTCGATTTCATGTTTGGTCCACACACGTCCAACTGGGTTGTGTGGGTTACATAAAATAAACATCTTAGCCCCTTGTTTAAAGGCTTCTTCTAAGCCAAAGAAATCCATTGTGTAATGACCATTGATATTGACTAGTTTATTATCGATGAGTTCACGGTGGTTGTCGTGGATGACATCGAAAAATCTTGGATAAACTGGTGTTTGAATAACGACCTTATCCTGTTTTCGAGTTAAGCCTTTAACAGCTAAATACAGCGCAGCAACCACGCCTGGTGCAGGAAAAAACTCACCTTTTTGAACCGTAAAATGGTATCTTCGAGAAAACCAATTGGCGACGGCTTTTTCATAGGATTCATCAATATAGTTATAACCGAAAGCCCCATGTTCAACGCGCTTTTTTAACGCGTCAATGATGGGTTTTGGTGACTTATAGTCTGAATCTGCGATAGAAAAAGGTAAAAAATCATCCTCAAAAGGACCTCTTTCTAAGTCCCATTTTCGAGCATTGGTGTAACTGCGATCAAGCGATTTAAATGCGTTCATAGTTAATATACCTCTAAGGTTTCTATGTTTATTATAAAGGAAATAAAAGATAGATTAAACCCCTTAAAAAGAAAAAATCACCGTTTTGGTGATTTTATTCAAAAATAGAGCCGATTTTTTTCATGCCAATCTTTTCATA
Source organism: Paracholeplasma manati (assembly GCF_025742995.1). Lineage (NCBI taxonomy): Bacteria > Bacillati > Mycoplasmatota > Mollicutes > Acholeplasmatales > Acholeplasmataceae > Paracholeplasma > Paracholeplasma manati. The sequence continues at coordinate 125,017 of NZ_JAOVQM010000001.1, forward strand.
ATAAGGATCAACATCCGACATCACATAAACGGGTTGATAAATCGATTTGAGGTGATCAATGAGTTTTTTACCATACCCATGTCCACGGTGGCTTTTTCTTACCAACAAATCATAGATATAAAACCCAAAACCACTGTCATCTCTACCACGGATGAAACCAATACATATAGATTCATCCATCAACACATAAACCGTTGAACTTTCAATTGCTAAACGATATTGATTTCTATGTTCGATGTATTCTACCCATTCAGGGTCACTTTCAATCAGATCGAATAACGCATCTTCATAGGTATAGTTATAATGTACTAAAACCATATCATAGTCCCTCAATAAATGTTTTGAACACAGTCATGATTCGCGTGGTTTCCCCTTTAAACAACGCTTCAGATCGTTCAATACCATCTTCAAAAGTAAAAATGACATCCATTTGATAATCGGTTTGTTGACCTAAGTCTTTGAAATGATAGTCACAGCGGTTGTTTACACCAGGTACTTCATAGACAAAAACGAGTTTATATGGTAACTCATTTTCGAGTACTTTCACGGACATCTTTGACTTAACACCGATCACATCATAAATCAAAAACCCTTCAAAACCTGCTTTTGGCCATACACCTTTGACGGTTTCAATGTCGATTAAATGGGGTTGCCAGAGCTTCATCATGGCGATATCGATGAAGCCATGAATCACCTTGTCTATGTGTTGATTGAACGTTGTTTGAACTTGGTATTGCATGCTATCACCTCAAGTTTACTATATCATAGATTAAGAAAAAGACCATCTTTTTATCGATGGTCTACAGTTATTAAAATATAGATAAAGCTCTTAATACGATGTAAACTAGATAAGATGCATAGATGAACACCAACGCGAACCCTTCTTTTTTAGATACTTTTCCATATGTCACTGCAGCACCTAAAGCAAACACGGTTACACCAATCATGATAAGAATATCGATGAGTACATCTCCATTGATGCCTAGTGGGGTGACTATACCAGATAACCCTAAGATGAATAATATATTGAAAATATTAGAACCCACTAGGTTACCAAAAGCAATCTCATTTTCACCTTTTTTGGCTGCCACAATGGAAGTAACCATTTCGGGTAACGATGTTCCAACAGCCACAATCGATAACCCCACCAAAGTGATGGCTTTAGTTGTAGTTATACCAAATAGATTGACCAACACATCTACCGCGATGTTTTCAGCCCCTTTGGTGACCATCCAACCACCGGCTGTGACACCTAAAAGACCAATCACGACCCAAAGAATGGATTTTTTCATATCCATAATCACGTAGTCTTCGTTCGATTCAGCGTCTTTAGAAGTCTTAAGCATGAGATAGATATAACCTACAAATACCACCAATAGAATGAGCGCTTCCCACCAAACAATCAACGCATCGGCTTGGAAAGCAAACGCAAATAAAGCAATGAGAAGGGATGCGAAAACCAAATAAGGAAATTCCTTTTTGTGCATGGTTTTCGATACATGCACCGGTCTGGCGATCGCGGTTAAACCTAGAATGAGGGTAATATTCACGATATTGGACCCAATGACATTGCCCATCGCGATATCCGCTGTTTGTCCTGGCGCTACCGTGAGCGAAGCAATAAAACTGACTGCGAGTTCCGGTAATGAGGTACCGAACGCGACCAAAGTCAAACCAATGACTAAAGAAGAAATTTTAAAACGTTTCGCAATCGATGCCGATGAAGCAACAAAAAAGTCAGCACCTTTCACCAGAAAAACAAACCCAATCAAAAGTAGTAAAACATTGATGACGTGTTCCATAGACGTCTCCTTTCATAAGGTGTCTTGGAAAAAGAAAAACCTCCAAGACAAAAAGTCTTGAAGGTCTTGTTACAAGCTCAGCTTGGAATGCACCGGGTTAAGATATAACCGTCCTGACGATGGATTCTTGGGAAACTACTCCCCTTCGATGCTTATTCTATCATAACCCATCCAAATGTCAATGGAAACGATGGTCTATTTGAGGTTTATTTTTCGAATGGGTTTCGCTTCAATATAACAGCGTTCACCGCGAGGTTCTAATTGAAATACTGGGGCGTTTTCTAAATCGAATTCATACCCATATAGCGTTGGGGTTCTAAAGATATGATTTCAAATCCATCTGGGATGGGTTTGGTGAACTACCCACCACTTAACTAGAAGTGGGGGCTTCCTATCCATAAAAGCGTACCCGCGATTGACTCAATAGGCTATCCCCGTAGTCCCTACGGTTCTTAATGTGTCTTATTACTGGAAAGCTAATTTGTACTGTCTTAATCCCTCTTGATTGATGTTGATCGCTGCGTTGTGATCTCTATCTAAGTGTAGTTCACACTGCTTACACTCAAATACTCGATTATTAAGTTTGAGTTCACTATGAATCTCACCACAGGTACTACAGGTCTTTGAGGATGGATACCACTGATCCATCACCATCAAAGTCTTACCTTGTATTTCTAACTTATACTTTAAGAATGAAACAAATCTAGTCCATCCAAACCTCGAAATCTGTTTGGCGTAATAAGGATTCGTCTGAGACATCTCTATGAGATTTAATCTTTCTACACTCACCAAATCGTAACGCTTGGTTATCGCGTTAGATAGTTTATGTAAAAAGTCATCTCTTTTATGTCTGATTCGTTCATGTAATAAAGCGATCTCTAATACTTTTTTATGATAGTTATTAGAACCTTGGATTCTTCTAGATAGACTTCTTTGAAGAATACTTAGTTTGATAAAGTCTGTTTGAATATCGGTTGGGTAATCTAGTTTGAATCCTTGATCATCCACATAAAAATGATTCATCGAGAAATCTAGACCAATCGATGTTTTGATTTCTTGTCTCTTAATCTCTTTCTGGTATTCATAAAGTATCGAGACATAGTACTTACCTGTACTACTCTTAGAAACAGTTACGTTCTTCAAAGACATATCACTAGGTATGGCTCTGTGTTGTTTGATTTTCACTTCACCGAGTTTAGGTAGTTTGATATAACCCTTTAATAGAACGATGTTATTGTTAACAAGGTTGGTTGTATACCCGTAGTCTTGTTTCTTAGAATGAAATTTAGGAAAGTCTTGTTTATGATTGAAGAATTGTTTAAAAGCTTTTTCTAGATTGAGTTGCGTATTGGCTAGAGATAAAGAGTCGATGTCTTTTAGAAATGGATAAGTATCTTTATACTGTGCAGGACGATTGTATAACATGGTTTTATCAAGTTCATACTGTTTTTGTTTATCTTCTAACATCTTGTTCCAGAGAAAGCGATTATGGCCAAGGGTCATATGAATCAAAGTCTGTTGAGTTTGAGTTGGATAGATTCTAAACTTAAAGGCTTTGTTCATCCGATATTTCCCCATTTCATAGTATTTATGTATAGTGATTATTCAACTATATTATAACATTATTTATGGGTGTTTGTATACTAAAGAGTGAAAACAAATCAATTCATCCCACTACTTGAAGAGGAAGGGGACTTCTTGATTGTGTTGTTAAAAGTCATCGGTACTTCAACGCCTTGAACATAGGTCGATTTGCCTGCTTTTAATTTTTTGGGTAACCATAAACCCACAGGTTCATAAAGGGCTTCTTTGATTGAAGTTAGGATCCCCCAAACATCACAACCTACTTCTTCACAATAAGCAAAGTAGTGTTCGGCTTTGATCCCTCTTCTGACGATCAATTGTCTTTCGGGTCTTTCAATGACTTGGGTAAAAATCGGTACGGCTTGATAGTTCATCGGTGTTTTTCTCCTTTGTAAGAATGATTGGTAATCGGACAGGATGTAAGGTAAAAAGAGTTGGATTGCGGGGGTGTCTTTTTTATAACGATAGGGACTGACCCCGAATTGTTTCGAAAACGCCCTGGTAAAACCTTCATGCGAATCAAATAAAAACTCAAGTGCCACCTCTAAAACTTTGATGTTTTCATCCCTGAGTTTCAGTGCGGCAAGTGTCAATCGTCTTTCTTTAATGTATTGCATCGGGGTTTTATCCAAATGCTTTCTAAACAGTTTATCCACATACCAAGGCGAATAGTGAGATACTTTTGCGAGCTCTAGCAACGTAATCTCATCCAAAAGGTGTGCCTCAATATACTTTTGTAGTTTCGCAATCTCTCTCATTTGATCATCCATGTCATCACCGACTTTATTATATGTAAATCCTTTTATGAATACTTGACCGATTTTGTCGAGTTGTATTTTACCTTCAACGCATTGAGTATTTAATCTTGTTATTAAAAATAATAAACCACTAATCGGATCAGCAGTTTATTAAGGTAATTATTATCCATTTTGAGTGGGTTTTAATGGTAAGGTTATTGTTGTCTCAAAGGTGTCTTTCTCATTCGTATTAAATGAGATGGTTCCACCTAATTTATGGATGATACGTTTCACTATAGACAATCCTATACCACTTCCATTTTGTTTATGGACAGGATTTGTAACATAAAAAATCTCCGTTAAATGATCGATGTCTTGATTCAAAACTAGAACACCATCGTTCTGTATTTGAACGATAAGGTTATCATCTGAATAATCCATTTGGATGATAATATGTCCTCCATTTGGTGTGAATTTAACTGCATTCTCAACTAGATTTTTCCATACTTGGTACAATAAGGCTTTATTCGAAGTTATCGTTTTATCAATCAAGTTTAATTCTAGATGTATTTTTTTATTTTCCCACTCTAGTTGAAGCAGTTGAATGACGTTGCGAATTTGTTCAGCCAAATTAAAGCAATCATTTTGTGGTGTAATCTCATCTGAATCTAACAAAGATAATTGTAACAAGTGCTGTGTCAAGTTGGATAACCTCTGGGCTTGGTCAGAAATAATGATTGCGTATTCACGCATTTCAGAAGACTCATTAGTGTCATCAATCATCATATCTGCGTACCCTTTAATCGCTGCCAAAGGGGTTTTCAGCTCATGAGAAAAATTTCTTACAAATGATTTATTTAAATATTCATTAGAATTAAGTGCCTGAACCATCTTATTGAATCGTTGACTCAACTGAGATAGTTCATCTTTTCCATGAACATCGATCATAATGTTATAATCGCCATTGGTTACTTTTTCAGTTGCAGTGTTGATGTTTTTTATCCGCTTAACAATCATACTATTTATAATAATTGTAGATAAAATCAAAGCTAGCGCAACACTAAACAACATGCCGAAAAAGAATAAGTTCGATATGAATAATTCTCTTTCTGGAAATGTTTCAAATAGACTGACAATAAATCGGGGAATGATTGTAGATACGATAAAAACAATGATGACCACCATAATGATCTTTAATGAGATTCGTTTCATTTGATTACCGCCTTATATCCTAAACCACGTACGGTTTGAATTTCAAAATCTGAAGACATCACCATTTCTCTTAGCCGTTTGATGTGGGTATCCACAGTTCTATCGTAACTATCGGAGTCAAATCCCCAGATCTCATTCATCAATTGTTCTCGAGTAAAAATGATGTTCGGATTCGATAATAATTTAAACAACAACATGAACTCTTTTTTGGTTAAACTAATATTGTTTCCATCGATAGAACAACTGAAGGTAAGAAAGTCTAACTTCAGATGTTCCAATTCGATTTGGTGATCTTTGGTCACTTGATATCGTCTCAACAACGCCTTAATTCTTAAGTGCATTTCTGGCAGATTGACGGGTTTCGTCATGTAGTCATCAGCGCCAGTTTCGAACCCTTTTTCTTTGTCTTGAAAGGCATCTAATGCTGTCATAATAAGAATCGGAATATCTTTAGATGATTGTCTAATTTGTTGAGTCAAATCATACCCGTCTTGTTTTGGCATCATCAAATCGGTGATGATCAGGTCTACATGTTGATTTGAAAAAACATCAAAACCGGATTTACCATCTTCAGCTTCAATCACATGATAGCCTTGTTTATTTAAATAGGTCTTAATCAATGTGCGGATGGATAGTTCATCTTCGACCAATAGTATTTTAAACATACCGATGTCCTCCTTTGTCTTCATATTAACACATTCTATTGGATTATATACCCATCTTAAGGCTATTCAGTTCTAAGTGCAACCACAGGGTCTTTATTCGCAGCAATTCTACTTGGAATCAAACCAGCGACTAAAGTCAGCATTGCACTGAGTAAAATAAGTAATAAGGCATTGTTCCATGTCAAAATAACAATATTATTGACTTGAATTAAGTTTTCGATGATCACATTCGCCGGTAAAGCAACAATGAGTGTCACGATGATACCAAATATACCTGAAGCCAAACCGATGAGTAAGGTTTCTGCATTGAAAATTCTTGAAATATCACGTTTTCTCGCCCCAATACTTCTCATGATACCAATTTCTTTGGTTCTTTCAACAACTGATACATAGGTGATAATTCCAATCATGATGGAAGACACTACCAATGATACACCAGCCAAAGCTGCAAGGACAATTGTAATGGTATTAATCAACGATGAAATGGTTGAAGAGATGGTTTCTGCGGTATCCGTATAAATAATCGCTTCGTTTTGGGTTTTACCAACATTATAAGCATCCAAATAGGCTTTAATTTCGTCTTTCGCATCAAACGATACTGGATAGATTTGTACGCCTGTAGGTGTCGTGTCACCACCAATGGTCTTCATGACTTGATCGTACGTAACTTGTGTATTGAATGACATACCTGTCAACACATTGGTGTTGGGTTGATTCAATTGTGCTGTTACGATATCCGATGTGGATTCGATGGCTAACATGTGATCTGTTAAATCGGTTAAATAGCCAATACCGGTAGATAATAATTCACTGCTGGCTGCTTCATTTACGCGGATGATGCCAACGATTTCTAAAGTGATTCCATCACTACTGGTATACATGTCTTCTTGATTTGATTGAGGGATATATACCCCATTGTTTTCTGTATAATACGTATTATTTGGTATGACTTTGAACGTCTTGCCTAGGAAATCATTAAAGGTATAATTCTCTTCAATACCAACACCTAAAGCTTCCAATATTTCGACAGATAATCGATTATTGGAGTCAATTACGAGCACCAATTCGTTATATTCATTGGGATAAGTACCTGCCAAAACATCGTATTGTGATTGTATGAAATCAGGACTGTTGGGTACTTCAAAGATAAGGGATGAAGACCCAAACATGGTCCCGCTGGATTGATTGGTTGAGATGCTTGTGTAAGTGCCTAATGATGTTTCAGCTAGGATGTGCATTGACAATGACTTGGTCGTTGAAATCGAGTTATATAAAGATGATTCCAACCCATCGAGATATGTCAAGAACGCTTCATCTAACACATTGGTGTGTATGGTGGTATTCGCCAGTTCATCATACGCATAAATGATGGGTTCATCTGGAAATTCTGTCGCAATGTCCGCATCTGAGGCAAATGGGCTATTACCACCGCCAGGACCAAATGTATTGGTTCTAACTACTTCAGTGATGGTTAATGGGAAACCTGCGAGTGTATCGCTTTGTAAGCCATTAACATACTGTGTCATGCCTGTGGATAGTGATAAAACCAGCGCTACCCCAATGATACCGATACTACCTGCCAACATCGTAATGAGGCTTCGACCTTTTTTCGTTAATAAATTGTTAAAGCTGGATTTGACCGCTGTCAGAAATCCCATTGATACTTTCTTTAACTCTAAACGATCCTTTTCTTTATTGGATGTATTGCTGACGAGCGGGTGGGTATCTTCAACCACTTTACCGTCAACCAGACGAATGATTCTGTCTGCATAGTTAGAAGCAATTTCCGGGTTATGGGTGACCATAATGACCAATCGATCTTTTGAGATGTCTTGAATTAGTGACATGATTTGTTCACTGGTTTTACTGTCGAGTGCCCCAGTAGGTTCATCCGCCAATAAGATGGCTGGATTATTGATGAGTGCACGTGCGATGGCGACACGCTGCATCTGTCCGCCAGATAATTGGTTAGAACGTTTGTGAATGTGATCGATTAATCCAACATCATATAATGCCTGTTTTGCTCTTTTTTTGCGTTCTACACTACCAACACCTGATAATCTCAAGGCGATTTCGACGTTGTCTAAAATCGATAAATGCGGAATGAGATTATAACTTTGAAATACAAATCCAATGGCTGTATTTCGATAACTATCCCAATCGGCATCCTTAAATGATTTGGTGGATTTGTCGTTGATGATTAAATCCCCACTGGTATAGCGATCTAACCCCCCTATGATATTCAATAGTGTGGTTTTCCCACTTCCCGATGCACCTAGGATAGCAACGAACTCATTTTTTCTAAACTCTATATCGATTCCATCGAGTGCTTTGAATGTTTGATTGCCTAAAACGTAATTCTTTTTAATATTTTTTAATGTTAACATAACCATGACCTCCTGTATGTTTGTGCTTCAAGGATATCAATGGTTTGTGAAGTCTGTGTGAACTTTTTTGAAATGAAAACTCTACGATATTTTCCCACAATTGGTGTTTCGATACTTGACTCCTTGATATATGAAATGACTTAATCATTCTTTTATCAAAAATTTTGATTCTAACTAAGAAAAATCCCCTCTCGTAAACTTCTACAATTACAATTATTAGTAGAGTCTACTTTCAGGGGATTTTAGAGTATTATTTTTTAAGAATTAAGCTTCAATTGGACCTTGATACGTGATGATTCCACCGACCACATTGGTCACGTTATAGCCTTGTGCATCCAAGTAACGCGCAACCATATGTGAACGAGAACCCGTTAGACAAATGATGTAATAATGGTTTGCTTTATCAATCAGTTTGATGTATTTTAAGAAGTTTGAGGTTGGCATATTGATGGACCCTGGGATATGGCCTTCTTCGTATTCATACTCTTCTCTACAGTCAATGACTTTAGCTTCACCAGATTTGATTTTTTCTTGAAGTGTTTTCGCATCTACATTTTTAAACATGAGCTGTCTCCTTTAGCATTTTTGAAATGTAATTGTGTCCGCCATCGAGGTTATACACATCATAACCTTCGCTGCGTAAAAATTGTTCTGCATTGTACCCACGTATACCGTTGTCACAGAATACAACGACCTTTTTATCCTTTGGAATTTGGGTATATAGTTCTTGAATTTGGTCTAAATCCACATTGATTGCATTCGGAAGAGTCCCTTGTGCAGCGGATTCAAATAATGAACGTACATCGACAAATACGACGGAATCGTCATTCATCATTTGAATTGCGTCATACCATTGGATGGTTTTCGTGATGCCTAACATTTGGTTAGAAGCGACATAACCAGCCATATTAACGATGTCTTTCGCACTACCAAATGGTGGTGCGTACGTAAATTCAAGTTCTTGTAAGAAGGTAACAGGCAATTTGGCTTTGATGGCAGTAGCGATGATATCGATACGCTTGTCTACGCCTTTTTGACCAACCGCTTGAGCCCCGAGAATTAATTCGGTTTCCGGGTCATAAATCACTTTTAAGTAGATTGAGGTTGCGTTAGGGTAATAGCTTGCATGGTCATTGGCGGTTAAGTGAAGTACTGAATACTTTTTACCTGCCAATTGACGTTCATTGAGACCTGTTGCGCCTAAGGATAAGTCAAATACTTTAACAATCGATGTGCCTAGTGAACCTTTATTAGTCACATTTAATCCACTGAGAATGTCTGCTAATTGTCTACCTTGACGGTTGGCTGGTGAAGCGAGTGGAATGAGTGCTTCTTGATTGGACACTTGGTTTTTAACCAAAATGGCGTCTCCAATCGCGTAAATGTCTTTAACCGAGGTTTGATAGTGTTGGTCTACTTTAATCCCACCACGAATACCCGTTTCAACATTCGCTTGTTTTGCGAGAGCGGAGTCTGGGAATACCCCGACCGCCATCACGATGATATCGGTATTGAATCGGTCGCCTGAGGCTAACAAGACTTCATTGCCTTGAATCTCTTGAATCTCATTTCCTGTGAATACTTGGGCTTGTTTTAAGACCAATTCTTCGCGGATGAAAGCGGCCATTTCAGGATCTACGATTGGTAAAACCTCAGGTGCTTTTTCGACAATCGTTGTTTGAATCCCTTTTTTAATAAGGTTTTCTGCTACTTCTAAGCCGATGTAACCTGCCCCAATCACTGTCGCGTGTTTTGGTTGGTTTTCCTTGATGAAACGCATGATCTTATCGAGATCAGGGATGTTTCTCAATGTAAAAATCGGTACATTGTATTGACCTTTGATGTCAATCACAATGGGTTTCGCACCGGTTGAAAGGACCAATTTGTCATAACTTTCAACCAAGGTTTCGCCGTCTTTTAGATAAGTCACTTGCTTGTTGTTTGAATCAATCGAAATGACTTCGGCATTCGAACGAATATCCAAATGGAATCGTTCTTTTAATAAGGTTTCTCTCACTACCAATAAGCCGCTACGTGTCGAAATTTCACCAGAGATGTGGTATGGTAACCCACAGTTGGCAAAGGACACATAAGGGCCTTTTTCAAAAATGATGATGTCATCATTCTGATTTAATCGTCTGTAACGTGTGGCGAAACTCATCCCGCCAGCAACACCGCCTACGACGATTACTTTGTTTCTTTGCTTTTTCATATTATAATCACCCATAACATATATAAACCTAAATACCTCAAAATTCAAGTTATAAGCATTCTAATTAAGCAATCTATCCTGACATAGAAAAAGAAAAAGCGGTTGCCCGCTTTACGTATTGGTTGTCTTTTTTGGTAAGCCTTCTAATAATAAAGTACGATTGAACAAAGGGACCATCGCGATGATGCCCATACCAACCCCACTCAACAAAATAATCAAAGATATATCAAATACGTCCGATAGTGGTCCAAAGATTAACATGCCTTATGGTAAACTAATCGTATTGATTAATCCAAAGACAGAAAATACACGTCCAATATATTTCGGATCCACTTTCTCTTGGATGAGTCCAACCATCAGTGGGTTACTTAAGGAAATGAAGAACCCAACAAATCCCCATAACCCTATATAGAAGATAAAATTGAATGGAAGGCCTAACCCAACAGTACCTAAACCGATGGCGATATAACATAAGAAAAATGTGACCAATCGGTTTTTAAAACCACCCCATATGGTAATCACAATAGACCCCAACAACATCCCTGTCCCGAAGATGGCTTCTAAAGCAGATAATCGCCACGCTTCAGCACCAAATACACGTGCAACCTGTAAATATGTTAAGAATGATGGTGCCGCAACCATAATCATAAATAGGAAAGAGAATAATAATATATTGAAAATCAATTTATGGGTGAAAGCATAATGTATGCCACGTTTAATATCTTCAAAGTAATCAATCGTGGATGGATGTGACTCTGCTGCATGTTTCGGTAATTTCACATAAGTAATCAAGATCATAACTGCAATCGCTGCAGTTACCACATCAATGAACAGAATCAATTCTAACTCAAAATAGGCAAGCAATAACCCCGCCAATAAAGGCATCAAGATCATCGATGAGGATTGGATCCCTTGTGCTATGCCTTGAACCTTAACCAAGTGGGTTTCTGGAACAATCTGTGGGTATACCGCCGATACGGCTGGTTGGTGAACGCTTTGTCCAAACGATCTCACCACGGAAACCACAAACAAAATCCATATTTCACGAAAACCCATGAAAAACAGTATCGCAACAATCAATGTCACAAATGCTATGCCTATGTCTGCGGTGATCATTAACATCTTCCGGTTGAGTCTATCTGCCCAAACCCCCGCGAAAGGGGATATTAACAAGGATGGAATAAAGGTACACATCACCATGATGGTCATCATCAAACCCGATTGGGTTTCTAACGTGATGTACCACATGATGGCGTACATAACCAACATCGACCCCAACAACGATACCGTTTGACTAATCATAAAAACCCCTACGGTTTTTTTCCAATCCATAACATCACATCCTTCATAAAAAACTGTAAATATCATAACATTCATAGAAAAAGAAAGCGAATGAAATAGATGGTTTTCAAGGTTTTATATATAAAAATATAAATAAAACCAAAACCGACTGGGTTTTGGTTTTGTACGTTATTCTTGTTTTTTATATTGAATGACTTTTTGATACATGGCTTCAATCAAACTACGACGTTTTCCTGTAAAGTATATCTTATAATGATGATGTCCTGACTTGATGATGAATTGATTGTTAAGGTTTAAAAATCCTTTTTTTAATTCCACATGGTCAATTTCTTCAAAATTGAAACGGAATCTTTCTTTATGTGGTTTCGTACCCAATAGATTGGCATCAAAACACACCAGTTGATTTTGATAAACCCCGATGAAACCGTCACTACCAGCTCCTGTAGTACGTCCCATGGCTACGGCAGTCACTTTATAAGAGGTTGAATACGAAATGACTACTTTCGCAACCAACTCTTCGTTATCCGTGAGTTTAAAATCTTTGGCTAATTTGACAACTTCTTCTCTGCTCATGATGGTTCCTCTTCTGTTTTAGGTGTCTCTTGTGATTCAATCTTAGGTTCTTCTTTTGGTGATTCTATCTTGGTTTCTTCAACTTTCGGATGCATATCGACCGATTTTGGAATATAAGACTTCTTGGGTTCAGTGGATGGTGTTTCTGGATTTATTTGAACTTCCACCGGTGCTTCTTTGGCTACAGTTTCTGGGACAAACTTGTGAATCAACTGTAACAAATATTTTTCACCAAAGACTAAAAACCAGAATACAATGATGAGTAAGAATTCCAAAATTTTACCAAATCCATTGGAGGCACTTGCTAAACCAACTTTATGGAATAACAACGAATATAAGAAAATGATGGTTGCTAAAACAGCTTGTCCGATGAATAACATTTTAAGGTATTTATCTTGTTTCATGATGGCTAAATAGGCAAAGCCAAGTATCGACATGAAAAAGATAAATGTGTATAAACCGCCACCAGGAAAGTCAGATGATGATAGCGAGCCATCAATCAAATTGTTACTAACCATGTACGGTAAAAGTAATGAGATCGCAAATAGAAATCCAACGGTGATTTTGGTTATTAAAACGATTAAAGTCGTTTTGTCCCCTCGAATCAAATCAAAAAAAGCTGTTTTAAACTTTTGCAAGAGTTCCCCCCCTCTTTCTCAATGTCAGTATATCACGTGTTTTTTTGGTTTACCTATATTTTTTATGAATATATATAAATATTTCAAAAATCGGTCCTTTTTGAGTCATATTTATGTCTATATTGGCGGTTTTACAAAGAAAAACTCATAAATCCGCAGATTTATGAGTATGTTTTTTTACTTTTCAAATTTGAATTTGCCGTCTTTATCCCACAAGCCCCAATACGCACCGTATTCGCCTTCGTGGTTAATTTTCCAGACTTCATCAAATGAAGAGAAATAGAATAAGTGGACGTGTTCTTGATTGGCCCATTCATACGTGTTGATAAAATATCTCATGGCGTTTTCATAGGAGGGTACTGCTGCCCCATAGGATTCACCTTTGGTTGGCCATCCAGTTTCACTGATGACCACTGGTTTGCCTTTAGAGTGCGTCTTTACGAGTTCATACATCTTCTTCATGTATTCTACAGAAATCTCAAGGGCACAATATTCCCAAAATGGGTAACAATTCGCGAATAAGACATCACATTCATCGATGATTTCCGGGAAATTGACATACATATAATACGCATCGACATACCCAACAGGGACGTTAGGTACAGCCGCTTTAACACGTCTGATGTATTCAATCAGTTGTTCGACTTCTAAATCATCTCTTAATAATACTTCATTACCAATGGCGATTAAATCTGCATAACCTGCTTGACCAATACGAATGATATTATTGATTTCAATTTCATTGTTTTCTTTGTCTGAATCCAACCAAGCACCTACCAATGTTTTTAAGCCTTTTTCTTTCGCAATCCTTGGTACTTCTTCATTCCCGTTGGTGGTTGAAAAGGTTCTAACCCAATGGGTATAAGGACGGATGATTTCGAGTCTATCCGCGATTTGTTGTTCAGAAATAAGGGATTTAACACTTGGATCTTGACCTTCTAAGTAAGGGCTAAAACTGATGCCAGAAATCTTTTGTTCTAGAATAGCTTTGGCCTTTTTTTCTAATAGTTTTGGGTCTTCACTGATGATGGATTGTTTATTCAATAAGTAGCGATTGACATTCAAATAACGCATTTGTTCTTTTTTTGGTTTAGACATAAAATCACCTCTTAGCCCTATGATACCATAAACACTGGTATTACAATCTGTCTATGCGAACATTTTCATATTTGGATTGTACTTATTACTGTGTAGTACGTGTATGCTTACCCAATCTTCACGATTGTTCTATAGATGATATAAATTAGAATCGTTACAGCAGTGCCTGCACCTGAATAATTGCCTTTAAGTACTTTTTGTTCATCATACAGATTTGTACCACCAACAACATATATTAGTGCGCCTACAGGCGGAATAAAAACACCTAAAGCCACATATTTGATTTTTTCAAGTGCAGTCAATCCATAGGTGGCCACTGAAATATGATAGACATACATTGTTCTGGCGTTGACAATGTTGACTATTAATACAATCATGAATAATAAAAATTGTATCCAAAAGGTGATCATGAATTGTAGATCGGTTGGTACGACAGATACCATAAAAAATGGTGATACTGGTACATTTTGAGTGATACGTTCAAACCTAAACCCAATTTGACCTGCTTTATCGTATGAAACAAAAGCCATTTTTGTATGATCCAATTTGCGAGTGAACAATTCGATAGACATCGAATCATTAATTGACAATATAGTCACTTTATATTGTGCGACCAAAGTGTTATTACGGTAGTATTTCAAAGAACAAAGAGGTGAATAAATCACCCTTTACAGAATGACCTATGATATATACCTCTTAACGATTTAACTCGTCTTATTTAAAGCGACTACACACCAAATAGGTATGTACGCTTAGGTGTGTTCACACCTTTATTCCCTATCCATATGGCATCGGGATTACCTTTTCGAATCATATTTAATGAGGCATTTTGGTCCGCGTTAATCAAAGTGCCTTTTAGACTCTTATATAAACCTCTTTTGATTCTAACACCAGAAAAATCTCCTTTAACGAAATCATCATGGTCTAGATATGAAGCTTTTGAAGTGTACGCTTCATTAATCACTTTGGTTTCAATACCTATTTGTTCTGCTAGATAGACGATTCGATCTCTAAGTCTCGCGATTGGAATACTCTTTGTCCATTGATTATAGGTATCAGATAGTCTTTCATCTTTGAAGGTATCATTATAACCAATGATAATCTGTTTTACTTTGTTTTCTATTGCGTGATTGATAATGAGTTTAGCTGCTTTATAGATTCCATAATCCATTTGATGGTTACGTTTATCCATCAGATGGATCATTTGTTTCGTTAAGACATTTTGGTTCGGTCTAATGCTCGCTAGTTTCGCGATTCTTTTATGATAAAACTGATTCATACTCTTTAATCGTTTTCCATCTAATAATAAGTGCTCATTATTCGTGACTGAACAAAAGGCTAGGTTGTTATACCCAAAATCAATCCCCATAGTTTCTGTATGACCTTCGAATGGATTAACAGATTCCTTATCTAGATAGACATAAATCACTTCAATGTATTTGCCATCATAGTAGGACTTGATGGTGATTTCTTTGATTTCTTTGTTTTGGATACATTCTGGTGTTTGGATGTCTAGAGATAAAGCGTCTGCTTCATTTAACTCATATGTATGTTTATGAATCTGTTTTGAATCCTTTTCTAGTTCTTTCGATACTTTCTTAATGAAGTTACTTCTGGGTAATGTATAGATTTCATTATTAGGTTTATAGACCATTCTGTCGTAGATGGGATAATAGGTATCTTTCTTTAAGTATCTAGGGAGTCTAATGGTTTGTTTAACCTTAGACTTCAAAGATACAAAGAATCCTTTCATCGCTTCATCGACCTTACGAATGACCATTTGACCTTGAGTCGTACTTAAGTAACGATAATGTTCACTATCTTTCAGTAATTGGTAATTATCGTTATAGGATAAATACCCATTGGTTTTGATAAAATGTTGTCTTACATTATAGAGCGCTTGATTATAAAGACTTCTTGAAGCACGCATTAAAGATAATAAAAACTGATGTTGATTTGGATTAAGATAGAGTCTTGTTTTTAGGGCTTTATAAGGCATTATTGATGTCCTCCTTTCCTACTTAAATTATACCATAAACAGTCGATAAAATATATATTTTATACGTATATTTAATTATATATAAAGTAGTGAAAGAGGGTGTTTTAAACGGGGTATTCTAGGATATTATATAAAAGTCACAAATGATTGTTGGAGGATCGAACAATAAAAGACGAACTTTCCTAATATATATATGTAGTCCTAGTAAATAAAAAATATTCGCACCAGGTAGAGGTAAAACTTCGGCTTTTACATCAATATCAAATGATATTTTGGACTCATATTCCATTTGTAAAGTACCTGGTTCTTTTACCTCATAAATATTATCATGTGAAGTAATCTTCTGCCGATTGGAAATCATTCTTTCAACAAGGACTGTACCGAAAAACAAAAAAAGGGGAAAATATATGATGGATAATACGCGTAATATAACCGTGGACTGTTTCATGTTATACCCCTTTTTGTGACTTATTAATTTTTATTATATCAATATTAATTATTTTTTTATACTTTTTATCTACTCAATAAAGGATTTTAGGTATGCATAAAAACCATTCATAAGCAATTCTTTTTCTTCATTTGTCGTTAGGTTGGTTTCCTTAATGTTGGTATCGGACTCTTTTTCATATTGACGTAGTTCTGATCTAGTTTTGATGGTGAAAAACCAATCACTTTGATCATCTTTTAGATCTTGAATAAATCGTTTTAGTTCAGCTAATTCAAATTTGACTGGTGCAGTTGAAGATACTGAAAAACCCAAACCTTGTGCCTCACCATAGATAAATCTAGTGGTATTTTCAGGTTTATTATGCATAAAATAACCGTCTTCAATCGTAGATGTTATGGGTTCAAAACCAATGATTTTGTATCCTTGATATGTGAGCATACCCTCGTCACCATCGTGGTATTTAAGCCAATCTTTTTTCTTAAGTCTAAATGTGAGTTTCTTGTTTTGTTTGGTTCTGAATTGGATATAATATCCTTTTTGTTCATAACCACCTGCACTATCTACTGAACCGGATGTGAAATTTTGATTCATCACTTTGGATTCTGTATAAGCACTACCCACTTTGACTTGAACACGTTCCACTGGCGCATTCTTTTGTTTTTTCTGATTGCTTTGCATGACAAAAAAGCCAACAAAAACTGCAATTAAACCAATGAATACAAACACCACTGCTGCAACTACAAATCCCATGACTACACCTCCATTTTTGTGTCATTTTATAACTTTTTACGCGAAATGACTGAAAAAATCATTTTGCATATGCTTTGACAACGTGATATGCTAACAGTATAAAAGACATTTATGACATGTCGAACCATACAAGAGGGAGCGTATGATGAAGAAACTATTGGCATTACTGGTAGTATTATTCGGGCTCGTTGCGTTGGTCGGTTGTGCCGGTGGCGGTACAACAACCAATCAAGCTAACGATGTCATTGACACTTTGGAAGAGGACGGTTATGTCCTTGAAACACGTGATGAGGATTCGCGAGAATACTATCAGGCCAACATGGTAAATACCAAATATGGCTTAGATGTCGATGTTACCGAATTATACGTTGGGTATGTTAATGGTAACGAGCGCTGGGTTGAAATCGTTGTTTTAAAGAACAGCACCCAAGCGACCGAATTCTACGATGAATTGATGTTAGAAGCGACTTCTGGTCGATTTGTGGTTAAACTTGAAAGTGTGGTTATCATTACTTTCTCAGAAGCAACTGCAAACCTTTTTACAAGTAAATCTTAATTATCCATGTATCCCAAACCTCCGAAAGGGGGTTTTTTCTTTCCTAAGGATATTTTAATTGTTCGGTGATTCAACACCATTATGGATGGATTTTTACGTTTATTTCACTTTCATTATATCTATAAATTATGATTTCTGCTTGAAAAAAATAAAAACCACAGCGGTTACTGTGGTTATGTGTTGGATTTTGGATGCACAATTTCGATGACACACAAACTGTCATCGAGTGTTTTAAAATACAAGTTTTTCTCCAATTCTAATTGTTGATACACTTGTTCTATGGTACTAAAATCATACAACACATGTGCCTCTACAGGCATAAATGTTGGATTTTGTTTTAACTCATAAGAAACCAATAATTGATGTGTTTCCAATATATTTTGAACTTTTGGTGTGTCTTTTTTGACCAACGCGTAAAATTTATGGTTGATTTCAACCAAACTGAGAAATCCTTCTTTGTCTTCAAAACTAAATTTAATGACTTTTTTCATATGATAGATACCTTCTTTCGTACAAAACCTATTGTATCATGGTTCATGATTTAGAGGTATTCATGATGCATAAAAACCTTTTATTTAGCCAGATTTTTGGACTTTATCCCTGCGTTTAGTAACGCAATCATCTCAGATATTCGCTTCTGTTTGGTCGCTTCAGTCTTCGCTGAGAAAACATACCTTGCCCAGTCCTTTTGATAACCAGGTGTCAAAGATACATAAAAGGAAAGACATTGTTCGTTAGTTAAGAGGGTCTTGATGTCCGGAATGTATTTTGCATAATCATCGACACGCATCGAGGTCGAACTTCTAGCCTTCATCTTTGTATCGTTCTTAATGCCCAATAAGGTGTAGTTTTCATCGAAGGCATTCATTCGATTGAATCGCATTTGAGTACCTTCAATATAACCTGTATCCATATCTACTTTTAAGAAAGGAAAAATATGATCTCGATGAATACCAGCCATACCTATATTATTCTTCATTTTAGGATAACATAGATACAACATCCCTTCCGGTTGAAGCCTTGTTTTCGCAAAATCAATTTCGTCTTTCATCGCTTCAAGGGTGTAAACAAATGATAAAATCGCGTCATAAGGGGGTGTATCTTTGTATTCAAATGGTTTGAATAGTGACTCGTGTGAATCAGGCACATTTCTAACAAGCACTTCTTTTTGAGCGAAAAGTTTATCTAACATTGTATCGCCTACCTTTGTTTCAATTATACATGATGTCCGATTTATCCAAGTGATTCGTGCTTTGAGTCATTGTTTGAAAGATACCTCATCTAATGATATGACAAACCGACACAATGGATCTCCATTGAGTGGCGTTTCGATACAAGTGATGTCCAGAGTACGGTTAAACAATACTTCAAATGGAAATTTGGTAAATCCCCCACTACAATCACACCAGGTTGGTGAAATAGCTAGATGTTGATCTAAAAATATGGATTTTACAAACGGACAATGACAAGCATGGTATTTTTGTTCTTCTTTTGTTTTCGCATTTAGATAGGCTTTTGTATCATACGGTATTTTCGTAATGAATAGTTGATTATCTTTTCTCACTGCCGACAAAATTTCTGGATTATTTCGAACGAATTCAATCACTTCAGGGTTGATTTCTTGTTCAAACCAAACACGATTTTCTCGATAATGTTGTTCTAGTTCAGCCACTTTACGTTGATGTAAATCACTTAGATAATCATCGAGTGTGTTGGCCGCTTCATAATACACCTGTTCAGACAGAAAGGCTTCTTTCGGTATTTGATGGTGATTATCTGAAAGTGTTCTTTTCATTTCATCTTTAGATAAATGTGTTTCAAAAACCGTCAATAAGTGCTTTGTGTATACCGGCATTTCGTTTAAGGGTGTACCTAATGGTGGAATCGTGATTTCTGCTTTGATGGCACTGGCACGATCTTTACCCACAACCTTTTCCAACTTGTCTAATATGCTCTCCATGACACCTAAACTACCGGTATATTTGGTCAGATGTATGAATAAATCATGATTCGATGTTGCCTTATAATAACGCATCAAAATAACGATGTTAGGGATCGTATTCAAGTTTTTTTCGACCATATAAGCGATGATGTCATCTAATTGAGATGGGTTAATTTCTTCCAACACCCATGAGAACTGTGTTTCTAAGTCTAATATAAAGCCTGCATCTTTTTGGTATTGTTCCTGCGATATGTGGTTTTTATCATAGAATGCTTGAAATACTGACTGTTTCATATCATCACCTACCTTACTGTTAGTATAAATCATAATTTGTAAAAATGCATAAAAAGAAAAAGAACTGGAGTGACCAGTTCTTTAAAAATCCTAAAATTACTTTCGAGTGGTTGTGCTTTCTCTAACAACCAATTGTGTATCGACAATAATCGGTTCTTTTTTACGATCATCGGTGTTGAGCATATGGATCATCAAATCCCAGGCTTTCTTTCCGATACCTTCATAATCTTGAGCAATGGTGGTTAGTCGTGGTGTCGCGATTTCACACACACTTAAATTATCAAAACCAACAACAGATACATCGTCAGGAATCTTGTACCCTCGTTTTTGTAAAAGGGTAATGGTACCCATCGCCATGAGGTCTGAGGCACATACCACCGCGTCTGGTAAACCAAACTCAGTCAGTAAGTATTTCATGGTTTGATAACCTTCGGAGAATGTATAAGATTCATTCGATTGTTTTGCATTGTATATCGGCTTTAATTTGTGTGCCTTTATGAAATCCAAATATCCATTTAAGCGTTGTTGTCCAATTAAGTTGGTATAACTACCATTGACATACGCAATTTTACGGTGTCCTAAATCATATAAGTGTTGGCAGCTTTTTTGGATGCCTGCATAGGAGTCCGAATAGATCGTATTTAAGCCTGAGTGTAATGGGTCAAGGGTAATGACTGCCATACTGCTTTGTGTGAGTTTGTTGATGGCTTCAATCGGTGCACTACCGATGGAAACAATGAGCACCCCGTCCACGTTTTTGGATTGACAGTGTCTAAAGTAATCAATATTCTTCTCATTGTTATTGGATAACAATAAAATATCATAACCATTGAGTTGGGCATTTCTTCTGAATTCTTCTAAAACCGCGGAGAAAAACAGGTTACGTAATCCGAATTCAACTTCATAAACCACACCAATCGTATTGGCGCGTTTATTCACCAAACTTTGGGCGTTGGCGTTCGGGGTGTAACCGAGTTCGTCAGCGATTTGACGAATGCGATCTTTGGTCTTTTGAGAGATTGCTTTATGACCGCTTAAAGCTTTTGAAACAGTGGATACAGACACATTGGCTTGGTCAGCTATTTTTTCTAATGTGATCATTCGTTAACATCGCCACCTTTCACTTTATTTATATTATATAATAACTGTAAAACCCTGTATATAGATTTATGATTAGCGTTGATCATCGACCGTTACACTTAGTAACCTAAGTTGTTTATGTAAACATTAGAGAGGAAGTCTAGCTAGGTTACTAATGGATGGGTAACGGGTTCTAATATAAAGCCAATCATGATACGTGTGTTATTCACCGGTGATACCGGTACGTTCAATGCCTTCAATAAATTTCTTTTGTGCAAACATATAGATGATGAGCAACGGTAAAATTGAGAGGAATGTTGCTGCTGTTTTATACCCTTCATTGAGGAGCGCTTCACTCATTTGACCCCCAACACCACCACCAGACATGCTGGCGAAATCCGAATCAAATAATGCCAGTCTAGAGATGATGAGTGGGTTACCTGTACTGAAATAGACTTGTGCTGAATAAGAATCATTCCAGTTCCAAATAAAGGCGAATAGAAACACCACTGTAACAATCGGAATCACCAATTTGACATAGATTTGATAAAAGACTTGAAGTGAGGTTGCCCCATCGATGCGAGCTGCTTCGTCTAAAGATCGTGGTATCATTTTAAAGAAATTAAAGAAAATCAAAACAAGGATTGCAGAATTGATGCCTTGTCCAAAAATCGCGAAGAAGATTTGTGGAATCAACGTATTGAAAATCAATCTGTTAAAGATATCCCCCAAAAAGTTACCAGCAAATAGACTGTCATAGACTGGTACCCAAAGGTTGTCTTGAATGAAGGATAATATCTGCATTCTTGGCATCGTAACCATCGGTAATGGAATTACAAATGTCACGATAACCATGAAGAACCAAAACTTTTTAAACTTGAAATTGAATCTTGCGAAAGCGAACCCAGTCATCGCAGAGACCACAGTTTGCACAAAGGCGAGTACCCCTACATTCCGTAAACTCTTAAATAGATTTCCTGGGTCTTTGAATGTCCCCATCAAACGTTCACCAACAGTTAAACCACTGGCTGTCCAGGATGGTGGGAAGATTTCTAAAACGAAGTTCGCGACTTTAAAGTTATTGAGGTTGAGGTGGTTTGGTATCCATGTAACTTCTGGGTCTACCAAATCTTCAAATGCCATGAATGACATCGATACCATCTTGATGAGCGGGTATAAAAAAACGTAACTCATACCAATCAACAAGATATAAATGATGAGTTTCTTAAGGATGCCCGAAGACTCACCTAAACCCAGAAAAACCTTCTTTAATTTGTGGGGGTTTAAATAGGATTTGATGTCCAATCGTTTTATTTTTTCCATGATTGGATACCTCTCTTCATAGATGCAAAGTGACGATCAATGAACTGCTTTACCGTTTCATCCTTACGTTGATTACGACGTAATTTCGTAACTGATTTCGCTTGTTTTTCTTTCAATGTTTCAATCATTTTTTCATCGTTCTTTTCACGGAAAATGAGTAACACTACCCCAATCATTAAGATGATGATTAAGGAGTACATCACAACAATCCCTGAGGCGAAACCAAGACGAACCAAGCGATTCTTCGTGATTTGGTCATTGACTACATATTGATAGATGGGGTTCATTTCGAACAACGCAATTTGAATGACGACGAATATCGAGACGATTAAAGCCGTTGGTTTCAAGTTTGGTAAGCTGATTTTCCACAGGATTTGCCATGGATTCGCGCCATCAATTTGAGCCGCTTCATATAAATTGGTGTTGATTCTTTGAAGACCATTTAAAAATAGCACTACAGGTATCCCTGTCAGCCATAGAATGGTTGTAAAGTTGGAAAAGAGATTGATAATCACTTCACCAAAGAAGGGTGAAAAGCTCTCTACCATGCGAAATATCAATACTTTGGATACATCGAACATCCCGGTGGTATTGGCAGACTCTAACTGCTTCATGACCGGTCCAGATAGAATGACGACTGGGAAAAAGTAGATGACTCTAAAAATGCCTTTAAAACGTATCTTACTATTCAGTAAAATGGCTATAATAAGCGATATTACTAAGATGGATGGGATATAAGTAATCTCCATCATAATAAACCCAATAATCAATGGGGTAAAGCTGGTGTTCTCAACCAAAGCTTCGGTATAATTTTTAAATCCAATAAACGTGGTTTGTAAGCCATCAATATTAATCACTGCATCAAAAAATGATAAATAGAGTGTATTGATGATGGGATAACCGATGAGGAAAATAAACCCGATCAACCATGGACTTAAAAAGAGATAAGCCGCTAAATTTTCATTGACAGGTTTTCTTTTTTTTGTTGAAGCCATGTTTTAACCTCCAATGACTAGATAGCTTTGTGCAGTCACGATGTGTCCTGCGTAATTGACCGCTTGGGTCTGATAATTGATGAGAATGGATACCCCATTGTTATAGGTATTCATGTATACATTTGGCATCACTTCTGTACGTGCAACCCAAGTCGCGTTCATCACAGGATTCAATGCTTGACTGACCGTTTGATAGACTTGTTCAATCAACGCTTGATTGATCGCGTACTCTGTAGAAAAGTAGTCTTGAGCATTGGTCTTTTGTAATTTATACGCAGGTTCTTGAGTCAAAATGAATGATGGGTATGTATTATAGTCAATCATCTTTAATAAGTCTTTTTGTTCGTAAAATGAAAAGTTCGCATAGGTTGCGTATAGTTCCATGGTACCGTGTAATACCATTTGTAAGAATGGCACGGTTTCGGTTTCTACAATGTATTGAGAATTAAACATGGGTGTTTGAAGGAATCGATCCGTATATGCCCATAAATATTGGTTGGGTGACACATGGTTGGTTTCATACTTCAGTTGAATCCACTCTGCAACTTCTTGGTATCTTTGTATGGTGTCAGTCATACTTCGATTTTTAGATGTATCGCTATATAACCATTGGGTATAGCCTTCATAAGTAATGTCACTAAACCCTATATTTTTGATTGAAGACACTTGTTTTTCGATGTATTCAACGACTTTAGCTGGGCGAACATAATACGTTTTATTGGTAATCCCATCTACATGCATCGGATCAATCATCACCATATATTGGCCATTGATGTGTTTATTAGCAATATTGGTTAAGCTAGTGGAAACATCGTTGATCTCAGCGATATTTTGAGCTATAGAGATGGATACACCTTGGGATTGCCACTGGGTGACAACGCGTTTAAAATCGGCAGCTGTACCAATCGCACGACTGTAATTTGGCGCGGTTTTTTTGCCTAAGGTGATACCACCTTGTTGATAACCATATAAGCCCGAATTGATGTTTGTAATCCCTAAATACATTAAATCACTTAAGATATGGTCAACATCGTCAATGGTTGTAACCACGACATCTTCCGTTCCAATCAATGACTTTTTCGCATCCGCCATTAAGAAGTCCACACGCAGTGGGATGGTGGTTGCTAAAGAGGCTTCTTTTAAGAATAATTGGTTGTTAGATAACAAATACGCACGATAGCTATTCGCCATCCCTTGATATGTAGGGTCTTCCTCTAAAAACGTGTAATGGATGGATAAATCAAAATGGTTTCTTTCTTTAAAAGCACTGATATAGGTATCCCCTGCTTGGTTATAAACTTGAGAATAACGTCCATTGTATAAGAATCTTGGAAATGAAATCGTATAATTGGTGAGGTTATAACTATCGGATGAGTCGTTGGGTCTTGAAATGATTTCCATATATTCCGCACCTTTGGTTGCGTAGGAAACAAAGGCTTTGGATAACGACTCATAGGCGATACCAAAGACAGGCATCAATGGTTGTTTGGTTGGCACACTCGATTGTACAAATTGTAAATTCGATGCGTATTGGGCCATATCGCCCCCATAAACAACCCCTGTGTACCCAGACAAGCTAGATTCATAGTCTTTGAAATCGATGAGTGCACCTGAACCATCGGGAACAAATACATACCCATCATGGCGTGGTTTTAGTACCGGTATATCCCAGGCACCTGTGGCAGGGTTATATTCGGTTTGTTTACCACCGTAAGCGCCTAAGAAAGGCATGATGTTGATGTAGTTGATGTAATTCGCGTCTTCCCCCGTGATTTCATGGTCACGAATTTCTACATCAAACCCAGTGTCTAAAACATAAATATGGGCTTTGATTCTGACATCAAAAGCTTTAAACTGAACATCTAATACGAAATGACGATCATCGCCATTTACTAGGTATAAATTGTCAGTATTGACTGAATCCTTTTGGATTTCCTTGATGGCGTATGAACTATCGGTTTGAATTTGTTTGGAATATGCTTTCGCTGAACTACCCATTTGAGTCGAAGCCCTAGCTGGGTCTGATGCACGCATCATATCGACAACAAGGAATGAATTCGCAATCCCTTCACGGGTATTGTTCATCTGTTCTTCAAGGGGTTGAGCGATTGAAGCCAGTTCAGTTGTTGTCGCATCTGGATGGTTTTCAGCATACAATTCGACTGTTTTCTCGATGTATTGGTCATAATCATGATCAATGCCTGAGGTCCAAGAAGATCCATTTCGTTTGTCTACAACTTTAAAAATACCATTGTGTTTTTTGTAAAAGAGTTGAATATATTGGGTTTCTGATAATAAGGTATAAGTATCATTTAACGCTACTTTTGTGGTTGTATACGGGGGATAATTGTTTGTGGATTCTTGGGCATAACCCTGTGCAATCGTCAATGAAATCAATCCCAATACAATCACAAATATCAGTGTTTTTTTAATTGGAAACATGACGAATCAGCTCCTTCCATATACCGTCGATAAAGATATACAATTGACGCCACATCGTAATGATGATGATCACAACCACAATCATGATGATGGTGAATAACAAACTCATAAGGATACTCTTAAATGCTTTTTTACCGCGGTATTGATGGATTTCAATGATGCCTAAAAACACCAATATCACGCTGTAGACAACCCCAATATTCATGGTGGTTGTAATAAAGAAAGCTTCATTTAAAGTGAGGTAATGCGAGAGGATTGTGGTTAAACCAAACGCAATCATGATTGGACCCAAACTATAAGCAAACATCATATAGATTTGTTTAAAGTTACCAATCCCGTCGTGTAATGAGGTATCTAGATAATTCGATACCATGAAGAGTCCTGTTAAGAGGAAATAGCCTAATATAATGGCCGTTAAATCCAAATCTTCAATCGCGACTGCTTGAAAGATAAATCCTTGAGATGAACTATATATAATGAGCAACACAAGGGTTGCTAGATACAGTATGGTTGCTGCTAGCATCGAACCTTTATGGCCCATTTTAATCTCATAGAAACTGTCTAGAGGTTTCTTAATCACACGCCAAAAATAGGCGATGTCTTTGAGCCATTTACGATCAAAGAACGTTTTAATTGGTGTGGTATACTTCGTAATAATCCCTGTTTTATGATTGACAAAAACGAGGGATTTTTGGGTCGCATATAAAGCAATTAACACGATGATGAATACCCCAAGCAACCTTTGGATTTGCACATTTCTAACTTCCCAATACGCTTGAGAGTATAAGGTTTTATTACCTGCAAGTTCAAAGTGCAACATCGCTTCATCGTATTGTTCTAGCTGTAAATAACTTTTCGCAATACTATTATGCGCTAACGTCGACATCTGGTTGAGGTTTAAAACGGCTTGCCACGCTTCGATGGCTTGTTGGTATTCACGTTGTTCATATAAGGCGATGGCTTGATAAATTTGTTCACTATAATCGGTGGGTCTAAACGACTGTAAGAAAGACTTTGACTCGTCTAATGCGAAAATGAACCCATCTTCGCGAACAGCGATGGCAGATAAACTTGTAAATAACCCTTTGATATCTTCATCGGGTTTACTGCCGGTACCTTTACGAATCCCAAAACTGAGAATGAACTCACCATAAGCATCGTATATATAAATGGCCCCAGTTTGAGTACCTGCATAAATAATGCCTTGGTCATCAACATAGATGTCTCTGGTGTCTTCAGACCCAACGGTATTGGAAAACATATTACCACCTTGCATATTGTGTTTCTTAACTGCGGTGGTTGTCGTATTCATCGTGGAGGTATAGATCATCGAGTTTTGATCGATGAAAATACTGGAGAACGTTTGAGGGCTACGAAGCGCTAAACGGTCGAATTGGTCTTGAGACAAAATGAGTTTATAAAATTGTTGGGTAATGGATAATTGGACTTTATTGGTTGTAAAGAAACCTAAAAACTCCCCTTGGTTCGATAGTTGTATAATCCCGTTACTAACGCCTTCTCCATAGATGTACATATTCCCGCGGTTGTCGACAACCATCTTACTTGGGGCGAATGCTGTATCCGCGAATGAAGGTGAAGTAGGTCTGGTATACGTTTCTAAATGATTACCAAATAAGTCAAATTTGAAGACAGCTTTTGCACTAGAATCTGCTACATATAAGTATTGATTAGACACATATAAACCACGAGGTGTTACAAAGTCGGGGTACACTATTTCAGTTAAAACCGTATTGGTATTGGTATCATATGTCAGAATGCGTTTGTTGCCTGTATCAGCAATCCAGAGGGTGCCTTGGTCATCAAACATCATGTCTTCTGGTTTACTCAATCCCATATCGATATTGACCATCTCAGGCAAATAGGCATCTTGAGTACGGATGTATTGGCCTTTCGCATCCAAAGTAACCGTATAAGTTGTTGCTTCTGAAGCATGAATTGGTAACATCATCGTCATCGTGACGAAGATGATTAAAGATAGGATAGTTAGTTTTTTCATTAGACCCTCCTACTTAATCCCAGCATGCGCCATGGTGTTCATAACACGAGACTGCATGATGATGAATATGATGAGGTTAGGGATGAATAGAATCAACCCTGCAGCGGCTGCCATACCAGTACCAGCAACAGCTGAGCCTGTATTTTGTAATGCCAACGCATTTAGATAAAAGGCAAACGACTTCATGGTTTCATCTTGTATATATAGCGTTGAAGCTTCGACAGCTGACCATGTGGATTGGAAGGTTAAAATAGCCACCGTCGCAATCGCGTTTTTAGTCAAAGGCATGATGATTTTAAAAATAATATAGAAGTCCCCAGCACCATCGATGCGTGCCGCTTCGATGATCGGGTCTGGTACTTGATCGATGAATTGTTTCATCAAAAAGATATTCACTGGAACCGCGATATACGGTAAGATGTGCACCAAAGGATTGTTATTCAATCCGATTTTAACGATGACAAAATAGGTTGGTATCACCACGGCTGTCCTTACAAACATCAAGGCTGTTTGATTGATGGAAAACAGTGTTTTTTTACCCTTAAAGTTCTTCTTAGAAAATGCATAACCCGTGGTCACACTGATCCAAATGATGAGGATCATCATCACCAATGTAATCAACAATGTATTGAATAAGTATCTCGATAGCGGGACACCTGTACTGGTTGAAATCCTGAACAAAGTCGTAAAGTTATCAAACGTTGGGTTTTGTGCAAAAAAACGTGGTGGGAATAAGAACAACTCATCCAACGGTTTAAATGCTTGATTCACAATGTAGAGGATGGGTAACACCATAAATAATGTGAGGGGAACCAATATCACATAAAAGATCACTTGTGAACGGTTAAATGAGGTGGGATTGATTTTGGTACCTTGAAAACTACTCATAACAGACACTAATCCTTTTCTGCAAACAATTTGTATGCGACTTTAGAAAACACGATGATGATGGCGAGCAACACCACCGATAATGCAGCTGCATAGCCCATTTCATATCTTAAAAATCCATAGTCATCGATATGATTGGTAATGAACTGTGCTGCATTTTGTGGGGTAGGGTTTGCCCCGGATAAGGCAACCCCAATATACCCATTGGTAAAGGTAGCGACAATTGCCATGACGGCACCAAACAACATTTGTGGTTTCATCATCGGGATAGTCACGTGGATGACTTCTTGAAACTTATTATCGATACCTTCCACATAAGCGGCTTCATAGAGTTCTTCATTCCCATTGAGAATACCGGCTAACATGGCTAAGAACCCAACACCCATGCTGCTCCATAAAGCAACTATGATGACCACAGTCATTAAGTGGTCTGGGGATTGAAGGAATTGGATAGGGCGTTCAATCATGTCCCATTGCAACAACAAAGCATTGATATAGCCCGATTCATCCCCTGAGAATAATGTTCTCCAAATAACGGCGATGAAGACACCACCAATCATGGATGGGGTATATAACAGTAAAGCAAATATGGTTCTTGGTAGTTTTTGGATTTGAGCCAACATCCAAGCGAGCACGAATGCCAACATATAGCCACCTGGTCCAACAATGATGGCGAAGGTCAGTGTTTTTGGTAATACATATTGTAAAAACACATCGTCTTGGGTAAAGATATTGACGAAATTGACTAACCCATTCAATGTTGGTGTTTCAACGACGTTGAATGAGGTTAAGGATAAATAGATAGCCAACGCGACAGGAATCGCGATGAATACTGAAAACAATAAGGTGTACGGTAATAACATCAAGAAAACTCCAAACGCATCTTTTCGTCTGGTTTTTCGATAAGAAGCCAGTGGTTTCATTTTAATTGTCTGATCCATGATATCCCCCTGAGGCTTCCATCATTTTGTCTTGAATCCATTCGATGGTAGGAATGGTGTAAACCTTTAATACATCGCCATTTTGATCGATGAATCCAAACTCAATCATCTTTTTACGGATTTCACGGTTGATTAAAATGGTATATTGGTCTACCGCAATCCCTGTACTTTCCCCATTGAATACAACATCGGTCCAAATGTTCGATAAAGAACGTTCAAGCATGTATTGTCCTGGGGTTCTTGGTACGTCAATCAACCATTTCACTTGTTCAAGAATGACGCGCTTATCCCCTTCGGGTAGCGGTGAATTCTCTACAGCGTGGATATTGGCTGATAACCAGGCGTAAGTCGGACCATAGGTGGATTGCAAATTGAATGCGAACTTGGTTTGTGTTTCTTCGCCCAACCACCATTTTAAGAATGCCCAAGATTCATTGGGTTTTTTCGTACCATTTAAAATCATCCCTGCTGTACCGTTCGCGATGTAATAACGATTGGTTTCACCATTTTCTGGTGTCACACTCGGGTATGGTGCGATGCGCCATTGTCCAACGATTTCTGGCGCTGCATTCTTGATGAGTAAATAGTTTTGGAAATCACTGATGCCAATCGGCAAAGTCGCGTATCTAAATGCGTTATAAAACGATTGGACTTGTTCGGGTAAAGAATAGTTGGTGAATAATTGATTGAGGAATGTGAGTCCTTCAATCGAAGCTTTGGTGTTGATGGTCGTGTTCATCCCATTGGTATCGTATAAAGCCCCGCTATATTGATAGATGAAGCCTGATGTTTGATAGAAATACTTCGTACCACCACTACCAGCAATTGGGTGATAGAAATTCATCCCATATTGTTGAAGTTCCGGGAGAATTTGAATCACTTCTTCCCAAGTATCTGGTACCATGAAGCCTAACGCATCAAAGATATCCTTACGATACATTAAGACATTAAAGTCTAACGTTTCTGGAATCGCATAGGCTTTATCATTGAGTACATACGGGATAAATGCCCCTGGTGAGAACGCACTCGCAAATGACCAGTAATCTGGGAATGAGGATAAATCATAAGCCGCGTTACGAATGGCTAAATCATAGGGCATATAGGACGCTAACCCTAATGCAACATCGGGTTGTTGTCCTGCCGCTGCAGACATCACCAGTTTATTTGGGTCCGGCATCACTGAAATTTTCACACGAATCCCGGTATCTTCTGTAAAGTTTTGGTCTGCCATCTTTTGCATCATATCGACATAAGTGATCGGTCTATTCACCCACACATCCACAACTTTAGGGTCGTTGTCTTGTTTGAATTTGTTGGAGCTGAAAGAAGCCATGAATGTTTCAAGTGAAGCAAACATGCTTCTAAAGAAACCAACGTTTTCCTTTGGTAATTTGGTGTCACTATATAAATATAGTTCATCCAAATACATCGGTTGTTCTGCAATTTCGGTCAATGAGTTCCCTAGGTATTGGGTAACTGAACCACTACCACCGATTAAATCATCTAGGTAAAATGGTAATCTTTCATAATCTTTATAGATGTTATTTAATCTAAAGAGTGCTTTTTGAAGGTTAGAGATAGTGGATGATTCGTATTGGTTAGGGGCGTAGCTAGACAAATCGGTGATGATGGTTTTGATGAGTAATTGATACGCTTCTAAATAAGCCGGTGTTTCAGGGATGTATTGGGTAAATTGCCATGTACGATCTTTGTCGATGGTTTTACCCGTGATTTTACGGATTTCTAGGGAGAACGCGTTGATATGATCAATCAGTAATTGAATTTGTCTTAGGCTATTTTGAACAGGCTCAGATTCTGCTTTGATGGTAATCGTGTGGGTACCTTTGGATAAATACACTTCATATGGGGTATCCCCGTTGGATAAAGTGTGCATCTTGATGGTCGTAGCACGGGTGGTAGGGACCGCGTACGCTCTGAATTCCTCAAATGGAATTTCGCCATCAATCGCGATGGATCGGAACACTTTAAAATCCGCTTTATCGTTGATGTATTTGATGGCCAATTGGTAGAAACCAGCGGTTTCTACATTAACATCATAGGTTAACGATTGTCCCGATTGTTTCCAAGTTGCACCATCAATGACATTGAGTTTTTTATACACCGCATCAAAGGGTTGAACCGATGGGTTATTCAATGAGAACGATTGAACATACGATGAGTTTTTTTGAACATAATCAATCGCGTCGACTGTAATAAGCGATTGTATTTTAGGTCCTACATGTTGAGATAAATAGGTCACATAGGTGTCATATTTTTTAGGTGATTGGAGATGGATGTTCGCTACAGTTACTGGGGTTGAACCCATATTTTCCACTTCAATCACGTTTTCGCCGGATTCAAAATAAAACATCAGTGGGTCAATACTTTGATATGTACTGCCATATAGGGGTTGATTTTGCCACCCAGAAATAATCACTTGATTGGATAAAACTTCATCGCCATAACGGTCTGTACTGTACTCTTTTGATTCGTCTTTCCAAAGGGTAGGCAAGATGATGGAATTCATCTCGCTGTAAAAGGTTTCGCCATTGATCTTTAGCGAAACAATGACATCGTTGAGTGATGATTCTCCTAACAGATAATTCATATCGATGGTATAGTAGCCACCCTCTGTTAAAGTCAATTCATAGCGCGCGATATCGCCTTCTTCAAGCATTTTAACGGGTTTATTTAAATCAAGATCAACGTCATCATAGACAAAAAGATCGACATCTACATCGGGATGATTGTAGGTGACCTCGTGTTGATGTTCATTTAAATAATCGACGTAAGTATATTTGTCGATATCGTGTTTATTGAGTAGTTCATTTAACAAATTAAAAGCCGCGGTTTCGTCAGCTTTAGTAATGGTTTCATTGAGTTTATAGGTATATCCTGAATCCACTAAACGGGTAATGCTAAAGATCCCCACCATCACGACGATTAAGATCAAAAAGGTGCGTTTTAGTTTTCTCATAAAGCGATAAGTCTCCTTTCATAATTAGGTGAGGCACCGAAAAATATCGGTGCCTCACAATCATGATTTTTATTGATTAAAAGTCTTTTTCTGTTTTGCCGTAGTATTGTACTAATCCAGCTTTTAGTTCATCAAATGCTTGTTCAAAACGCGCATTGAATAAGACATTCCACTCAGGTAATTTAGCCAATACTGCATCGGTAAATGCAACACCGTCTAAGATTTCAGGTGAAGTGGCTTCTGGGTTACCAGTTAAGGTTGCAGGGTTACCCATTTGATTCCATTCATGGAAAATTTGTTTGGTTTCGCCGGCTTCGGTGAAGTTCCAAGGGTATGCTTTGTCAGCCACGTCGTAGATCTTGCCTTCGTTGAAGATTTGTAGAATCTTTTGGAAACCAGGGGTTCTTTCAGCATCTCTGAAATATTGGTGTGTCGGTAATGAATACCAAATTTCCATTTGTTCCGCGAAAGTATCGCCAGTTGTGACAGGGAAACTGTCGCTCATGACTGTATCAAATTTGCCATTATTGTTGTATTGTTGTTTGCTTTGAGCTTCCCAAGAACGTGTATCTGCAGTCCAGAAGCTTGCAAAAGTATACGCGATTTCAAGTTTGCTCTTTTCTTCTTGTGATAATTTAACATCGCTGTCATCCATTGCGTAGTTACGGATTGCAATAGGGTCTAAGACAATACCCACAGTGTTATCTACACCATTGGTAGAAGGTCTTGGATAGTAGTCCCAGTCCACATCGTTTAACATCAATTCGCTGGTTAATGGATTCGCTGCGTCACCTAACATCCAAGGGTCTGCACTGTTGGTTAACATCTTACCTTGTTTGAAGAAGTTGTGTCCCCACCAACCGCCACTGCCATAGAATTCATTGGTTGTACCGCCACTTGACCAACCTTCACCAGTAGTCCACAATGCGTTTTGTGCCCAAGTGGTGATGTAAGGGATCAATGCTCTTACTTCATCGGAATTGACGTTGACATAATCGCCATCAACACCTTGTTTTAGAAGTTGTTGCGTAATCGTGGTTGCACCAGTTTGAATCATTCTGAAGTCAGGATTTTCTGTACCGTAGAATTCATTGATTTGGCTATGAGCAACGAATTCAGTATATTCTTCGATGGTCCAATCTGGTGATGGTACATCTAAGTTCTTTTCTTCAGCGAAATCTCTGTTGACATAAATGCCCCATGGTACTAAATATTCAGGAAGACCTGCTTGAACGCCATAATAGTTCAACATCTTCATGAATGCTGGGTTAATCGATTTGTAAACAGCATCGTCTTTGAACACAGATAAGTCTGCGACCAATCCCCTAGTGGTATCGCCTGCTAAATCAGTAGCTGACCAAATATCCACTTTTGTACCAGTTTGTTGTTCGTAGTTGCTTCTATATTGTGCCCAAGTTTCTTTGGTGTCCCAGTTATAGGAGTCCCCTAGTTTAAAATGAACATTGATTTTAACATTTGGATAATGTTTGTTAAATTCTGTCGCAACTGCATACATTAAACCGAGTTTATCGTCTTTGATGTCTGCGGTGTTTAATGTTTGGTGACCAAGGTCTTCATAGGTGTTTCCGTCACCGTTGTAAAGCATGACTGTAACTTCACCAGCCACATTCGCATCCAACCCTGAATCTTTTTTGCAGGCTGCCAATGTTAAAGCGAGTGTCAATACTGTGATGAGTAATGTAAGTCTCTTTATCATATTTTTCTCCTTTTCTATGACATGGATTTACCATAATTCAAAACCAATTATAGCATCGTGTGAAAACGTTTGCAATACCTTTTTTCACTTTTTCAAACGTTTTCCTATTTTTTTCAAACGTTTGAATTGTTAAATAGAGAAAAAATAAAAAAGACCCGACAATTGTCAAGGTCTTTAAAATAGGCGTGTGTTTTGATGCGTTATATAGATTATAGTTCGATCGTCAAAACAGACTTTTCTTTGAGTTGATAACCTATAACAGCATCTTTAACAGCGAATCTAATTTCTTTTGGATCATCCGATTTATTATAAACCACACAAACCATGGATTGATCTGGATTAAGGAAACTTACACTGATCAAATCGGTATCCTCTACCGTTGTTTCAATCACATGTGCACCTCTTTGAACAAATTTCGAAAAATGGCCAACCAAATAGTATTCTACATTTTTTTCGATGTGTTGAGTGATAGGATCAATGGTCAATAAACCTCGACAGTTCATACAACCACCATTTTTAGGACCGCACTCTAAATCTAACGCAATGTTCCACAATAACACAGATTTCGCCCCATATTGAAGAGAGCCTAAAAATACATTTTCAAGATTCCAACCCAAATTATCACTGAAGTTGTTAGCCCATAAACCGCCTGAACATTCCGTAAACCAAATATCTTTATCCGGGTATTCTTCTATCAATGCTTGTGTCGCTTTGACGTTCCCGTCATAACAATGGAAACCAGTACCTGCAACAGCTAAAGCAGCTTTTTCGTCGGAATAGATGGTTCTTGCATAATCAATATCATCCCAATTGTGGTCATAGGCGATGATTTTTGTGTCGATATTTTGTTCTTTAAAGGTATCTGATAGTATTTGAACAAATGCTTTCTGTTCTTGACCACTCATCAACATCGATGGGTAAGTCAAGGCTTCATGGCGTGGTTCATTTTGTGGGGTAATCGCGTAAATGTCGATGCCTATTGCTTGATAACTCTTAATGAACTTCGCTAAATATCTTGAATAGACACCATAATGTTTTGGTAATAATCGTCCGCCATTCAAATGATGATTATCTTTCATCCAAGCAGGCGCTGTCCATGGACTAGATACCACTAAAAAATCATGGTATGTTTTCGCAACCTTCAACATTGGAATGACATAATTCAAATCATCACTCAAAGAAAAGTGATTCAAATCATCATCTTCAGATTGAGGATCAATATCGTTGTAGGTGTAACTTCTCATTGAAAAGTCGGATGCGCCAATGGTGGTTCTAACAAAGGAAATACCAATGCCCTCTTTACCAAACAAAGCGCTCATGACTTCTTGTTGGTGTTTTGAATCGAGTTGTGATAAAAGAAATGCAGATGATTCGGTCATCGCTGCACCAAAGCCATCCACCACTTGTTTCAAATGGTTTGGATTCAAATGGATATTGGGTTTGTTCGTGGTTGAATACACCGGTTCTTGAACAAATTTCTTCGATTCATCCCCAGTAGTTACGTATAATTTAACAGTTCTGTTCATGATTACTTGATTAAATGCTGGAT
Source organism: Paracholeplasma manati (assembly GCF_025742995.1). Classification (NCBI taxonomy): domain Bacteria; kingdom Bacillati; phylum Mycoplasmatota; class Mollicutes; order Acholeplasmatales; family Acholeplasmataceae; genus Paracholeplasma; species Paracholeplasma manati. The sequence goes on from NZ_JAOVQM010000001.1 coordinate 161,145, forward strand.
GACTTGGTCACGTAAAAACATGTTACCAGCCATGTTGAGGTGAATGCGATCACCAGAGATTGTAAATATTGAAACTTTTTCCAATAAATCGTCAAATGCTTTTTGTAAATCGATATACATTAAACCTAATTGGGCTGTGATGTCTTTTAAGACAACGTTATAAGCATCCACTTTTTCTCTCAGTGCATTTGAACGGTTCGGTTCTAAGTAGAATGGGGACATGACAATCACATGAATGTTTTCGGCTTGAAGACGTTTGATGATTTCAAGGACATTTTGCTTATAAACTTCTGTGGTTAATTTATAATCTGGGATTTGTGGGCAGTCTAATTGACGCCACGCGTCATTGACACCAATCATTAAAACAACGTGGTTAGGTTTATATGAAATCACATCTTTGTCTAAACGATTGAGCAAATCGGTGGTTCTATTTCCACTGATGCCTTGGTTGATGATTCTTAAATTCAATTCAGGATGGTATAACAAGAAATACGAGTTGACCATGTTCACATAGCCACTCCCTAAAACATCCCATACATATGAGCCTTCAACGCCACTTTTGTTGGAATCGGTGATGGAATCTCCTAAGAATACAACCGATTCATTTGGTTTAAATAACATAATGATCTCTCCTTAATTAGCGACAAACATCTATATATTACCGCAATCAAAAATGAAAAACAACCATCTTTAATCGCTGGTTGTTGTCCTTTTTTTGCATGCATAATCTCTATGTATAGATATACATAAGTTACTTTTGATGTTTCGATTCGTATTTTTCTTTGAGTGCTTGATACGTCTTTGGTGATACCTCAGGGTTGCCTTTTGAATAACAAGGCAACACCTGTTCTTTATCAACTTTCAAGTCTGTACAAGCATGATCGTGTCTGACCAGATCTCTTTCCGATTTCAAACGTAGATTAGGTATATTTATGGGTTGGTTGTGGTTTAAAATCGAACGATACGCATACAACCCTGGTAAAAACATATCAAGCGCTTGATAAATATCGATGGTATCTGCTGGTCGTCCTAGAATCTTTTCGGCGAAATGATACATGGTGTAAAAATCACTACCGCCATGACCAAACGCTTTGGCTTTCTCATGATGGATGGTTTTTGGTTCATAGGTTTGAATATCGTTACTAAAGACCCCTTCTTCTGGGTCAACAGACACATAGATACGTTCTACATCGTTCAATAACGCATCCTCACGTGCACTTTCGAGTCTGCCTTTGGATCCGTAAATCGAAAACCAAATTGAATTTTTTCCAAGGTCCCCATGAATTGATTTGATTACTGCGCCATTTTCAAGTGTAATCATTTCAATACCGGCCATACCACCCAACTTGCCCATGCGTTCGGCACGTGTACCATAAGGTAATTCAAATCCAACCACACTGACTGGTTTTAGACCAGTGATGTGTAATAAAGGTCCAATCGAATGTGTACAATAAAATGTCGCGTACATGTGGTTTCGCCAATGGGTAGGATCACCATAAGTAATATCTGCCCAAATGGGTTCACAGTTATGGATATATTCGCCTTCTCCATATTCAAATGTCCCTAATACACCCTTTTCATACAAACGTTTCATTTCAGTAACCACCGGCATGTAACAATAGTTTTCGGCGTAAGCGTAGACCAATTGTGTACGTTCAATGGTTTCAATCAATTCAACCGCCTCTGCTAAAGTTTGAACTGGCAATACTTCAGATAAAACATTTAAACCTTTATTTAAAGCTTTGATTGCGAAAGGGGCATGTTCTGTGGCGTAATTGGCTAATATAACCGCGTCCATCGGATGGTTTAAAAAAGCATCGAATGATGTATAATAGGTGATATTGGGGTTATCTAGTTCTTTCTTTAATGCATTCAATCCAGGTTCATAAAAGTCACAGACCGCGACCAGCTCAGCGTTGTCCGCTGCTCTAGAGTATTCAATCATGGATTTGCCACGACCAATCCCCAGTACACCTATTCTCACTTTATTCATAAAAAATCACTCGCTTTCTTCCACGATTATAGCACTAATTTGTATCGTGTAAATAGAAAGTTTTCAGAAAGGAAACCCAACTATGTGGTCTAAAAATTATCAAAAAGCCGTCACTTTTAGCTTCGATGATGGCGTATCTCAAGACATTCGATTTATCGAAATACTCAATCGTTATGGTTTAAAAGCCACCTTCAACATCAATACAGGGCTGGGTGAACCTCAATATAATTTTGAATTGGATGGTGTGGTTATTTCTCATCTGGATTTAGAAACCATGTCAAAACTCTATGATGGTCATGAGGTTGCAGTCCATAGTTTCACGCATCCCGATTTAACCCAATGTACAAAAAAAGAAGTGTTTGAGCAATTGGAAAAAGATATTCAAATCATTGAAAGTATATTTAAGATAAAACCGATTGGTATGGCTTATCCCTATGGTACCTATAATGATTTAGTGGTTTCTGTCATCGATGAACTCGGTTTGAAATACGCGAGAACTATTGAGGATAATTACGATACATCTTTTCAAAAAGATTTGTTAAGATTTAAACCCACCGCGCATTTTAATGATCCAAAAATCCATGAATTGATTGATGACTTTTTAGCATCTAAGCCAAATCAGCCACAGGTTTTATACATTTGGGGACACAGTTATGAATGTGATACCCATGATTTATGGGCACACTTAGAATCCATCTGTGCGAAATTAGCCCATCATCCAAATGTGTTTTATGGTACGAATCGTGATGTTCTATTGGAGTAGTTTTGATTATTTTACAGACAAATATATGAAAAAAGTGTGATGAAAAATCACACTTTTTTGTTCAATCAATTGATTATTTTGCTTGATAGTATAGGACTACTTCGATGATTACGCCATAAACCAAACCTGCCATGAATCCCATGATATCGAGGAATTCGGTTGCACTAAAGAATGCGAACGAGACAATCGCACCAAGCAATAAACCTCTCAAAAGGCCGATAAGAAGGGATTTTGGCTTAGGGAATAAACCAATCACCAATCCAATCAGTACTCGGTTGTACCAAAAAGAAAACAAATAGGCTGTTGATAATTGATTAGGCATTCTAAGCTGAGCACCTACAATACAAACAACCCCAAGTATTGCACCAAGAATTAATCCATAAAGCAAACGTTTATTCATTTGAATCCTCCTTGTTTATTAGGTATAACTAGTCAATAAAATCGATGATTTGAGCGATGATGATATCCTGTTGTGTTTTGATATCGATGGTTGCTTCACCATCACCAGATTGTGGACCATACCACCCAAATTGACCGTGATTACCACCGGCAATTTCATACATTACTACATTATCTGGTAACAAAGATGCACTTTGATTCACATCATTGATGTCTAAAACGGTATCAAACTCCCCGGTTAGGATGAGCACATTTTTATTAGAAACATCCGAAATTGGATAGCTGGCGAGAAAAATAATATCACTCACACGGTCATCATTATGGCTGAACATACTCGCAACCGTCCCACCTAAAGAATGTCCGATAACCACATTTTCAATCCCATCTTTTAAGAATCTCGCACCATAGTTTGGCGTAATGATTGCGAGGTTGAATACGGTTTTAACAATCGTAACATCATAGCCCGATAACGCCAATTTAACCGCTAAGTATTGATAGCTTTCAGGTTTGACTTTTCCACCTGGAACGATCACAATATTCTTCTTTGGTTGATCCACATAATAACTGATTTGATCCAAATCATCGATGACTTCAATACCATCTAAATTCAATGTGTTGATTTCTTCTGTCATCGCTTCAAGCGGTCCGTAAGAATCCCTGGTATAAATAAATAAGCCTAGTACCAATAGCACTACAAGTGATAATAGAACAATCGTCGTAATCTTAAATATTTTCATAAACAATTTCATAGTAATACCATTCCTTCTTATCAAAAATCTATATGCATACCCAATGATATTACTTCTATTATAATACATCTCAGATGGGTTGACTGATTCTTTACAAAATGAAAGCCTAAAGAGAAAATAAAAAACCCCATTTATATTCGAAATGGGGTCTTGTCATTAGGTTGTTTTGTTTGAACTAACTAAAATCTTTTGAACAAAGGTTTCAACCAAATCGGGATCAAATTGAGAGCCGGAACATCTGAGTAGCTCTTGAATTGTTTCCTCTTTGGTGAGTGCTTTTCGATAAGGTCGATCAGAAGTCATGGCATCATAAGCGTCAATGATTGAAATGATGCGTGCTCTGAGTGGGATGTCTTTGCCAGAGATACCAAATGGATAACCTTTACCATCAAAACGTTCGTGGTGGGCTAAAATATCGTCTGCAATCACTGCATATTCATCGGAAGTCGAGATGATACGTGCCCCAATTTCAGGGTGTTTTTTGATGATTTCCCATTCTTCATTGGTGAGCTTGCCCTTTTTATTCAAAATGGCTTCATCAATCGCAATCTTTCCAATATCGTGTAAGTGACTGATGGCTTTTAGTTTATTGATATCATCATCACTTAACCCTAAAACTTTGCCAAACTCTTCACACAAAGCCGATACACGGTGTGAATGCTCTTCTTCTCTTGGATTTTTTTCATGATACACTTTAATGATGGATTTGATCGATTGATTTCTAAAGGATTGAGATGCGAAAATCTTATTTGAATACATTGCATTCTCTGAAATCATGAATAGCTTCTGAATATCATCCTCTGGATTTGTCTTTTCAGCAATTCCATAAGATATCGATAATTGAGTGCCATTGATTTCATAATCGTTGACCCCTTTGACGACTTGTCTTGAAAGCGAGTCTGCTGCTTCTTTAGATGTATTCTTTAAAGCAACTGCGAACTGATCTCCGCCAACTCTCGCAATAATAGAATCTTCACTAAACACAGTTTTTAATAACTCAGCTACGTGCTGGATGAATTGGTTACCATACTCATACCCAAAGGCTTCGTTGATGATAATCAAACCGTTGATATCAAAGTTTATGACCGAAACAGGCATGAGTGCTTGTTGATCGAGTTCTAATAGATTCTCATTAAAATGAATGCGATTGGATAATCCAGTTAATTGATCATGATTTCTCAGATACTCTTGTTGAATTTCGATATTTCGTTGTTTTGTAACATCCTCGACCATAACAGCAAAATACCCTTTATCAGGAGAATAAGCCGATACCCTATAATACTTTTTAAGTTCACTCGAGTAATTTTCATACATGATTGGTTTCCCATAAAGTGCAACTTTACCATATGTATCAATCCAATACGATTCCGTATTTGGTAGTATTTCTTTGACGGTTTTGCCAATAATATCCTTCCCAATTAATCCAGTTAATGTTTCATAGGCTGGATTAATCGTAATAAACTCATAATCGATTGGTTTTCCTGTTTCATCACAAATAATCTTATGTAATGCAAGACCCAGTTGCATCTGTGTGGTTAATAATCGATATTGTTTCTCATTTTTTGATAGCATATCATGTGAGTTTTTTAAATCGGTAATATCGATAAAGTTGATCAATACTTCAGTAACATTACCTTGGGTATCTATAATTAGAGTCCCATTGACTTTGACCCATACAATCGGTTTGTCTGTACCTTGAACTACCCCTAAAACCTTGTCTTTAAACGGTACTTTTGTCCTTAAAAGTTGACTGACAGGATAATCTTCAATGGGTAATTTAGATTCGTCTTCATTGACAAACATCCAATCTGGATCAATCGCTAACTTCCCCATCATGGCATCTTTACTTAGTCCTAACAACTCAGTAGCCCGTTCATTACAACCAATGACCTGACTATCGGGACCATGAATGACGATACCAGCATCGATATTATGGACGATTTCTCTAAAACGATGCTCACTCTCGTTTAGTGATTTTGTTAATCGAGCCAATTCTTCATTTTTTTCTATCAAGTGTTTATTTTCTTTAATGGATTGTTCCAGTTGACTAAATTGCTCAACTTTTTCTTGATAGTTTTCTTTCAGTTCATTACTGATTTTTTGTATGATTCTATCGTGCAAAAATTGAGATCTGTTTTGTCTTTCGAAATTGTACGCGCCGATGATACCAATGATATTAGCCCCAATGTAAAATAACATACCAAACAAAAAGGTTTCTGAGTAATTGTTTTGGACAATCCAATAGCCTATAAAATGAAACGCCAATATCGCCAAACCCGCAAATGTAGCGTAAGCAAATCGCAATCTAATCAATAAGAAACCTGCAAAGTAAACCATGAACAGTCCGCCGTAATAAACCACATTTTCGGGGTACAAAATCACCATGTAAGCAATGCCCGCGCCACCTGTAAAAAAACTAAAAGCGACAAAATATTGGTGATATTTCGCAAGTTTTCGATTTGAAGATAATATCATTGTTAAAATCAGTATCGGTATGACAATGGCGAATCTTATCGTAAATAATATAGCCAAGTCATCTGGATAATAGAAAAGATCTGCTAATGCAAAAAAGGCGTATAAAAAAATGAATACGCCATATATTTTTGTGATGTAGCGTGAATTTAATGCAGTTTCATGATTTAAAAAAGCCTGTTCATCTTGATTGCTAAATAACTGTTTAACTTTCATTGCATTACCTCTTTTGTAGACATGCATTGCTGATCATAAAATTCAATTCAACATATTGTAATTAGCGCTTATTAAAAATCTGTAAACTTTTTGGTTGCATACAATCATTATATCTATTTAAAGACTATTTTGTTTCAAAATAATTTCAAATCAGCGCTATTTTTTAAAAATTTTCGATGATTCCCAATATAAAATCAAAGTTTTGCTTGCTAAGTATGATATTCTCATATGAATATATAAATAAAACAACCTATCTTTTATTGAAATAGATTGTTCAGTTATTATTTTTAATTAAATAGTGGTGTCGTTATTTTTGTAAGGTACTTCAGCTGAAACTGAATCAGTGGACCAATGATTAGTGCCAGTAAAAAACTGCCAAAATTAACTGCTCCAAAACCAATATTACTGATGAATCCAAATAGGGTTGCTAAAACGATGGCGAATAGTTCAATGTACATACGTGATAAAAAGAAACTCTTAATGTGTAAAACTTTCATGAGAATCAATGTCAACTCATCAAAGACCATGGCAGGGTATTTGGTGACTAAAATTGAAGAGAGCCCTAAGGCCAATACAAATACACCTACACCGAACAAAATCGCTCTAATCCAGAGGTCTTCAGGGTGAAAATTGCTAAGTACAATGATGTCCCAAAAATCAATCGCTAATGCAATCCCAAACATCGGTATGAATACAAACAAAAATTTGAGTTTTTTGTAGTACCACATCACATAAGACAACACGATGAGATAGATCATAAAGCTTACTGTACCTAAAGTTACATCGATATTGAAGTTATTCTTGAAAAGTGCTCTCAGGTTGAAAATAACCGTATCCCATGCACCAGCACCTAGTGCGCTTCTTAGTAAAACATTGACCCCTAAACCTGTCATGATGATACCCAAAAAATAAACCAATCCACGAATCACGTGATTGGTTGTAATGTTCAATTTCATAAAGCCTCCTGCTTATTTTGTTTCAAATGTCACGATTAAATCCATCTTCGCAACCTTTGAGATGGTTTCATGAATTGAACAGTATTGAGCACCAAGTTCAGCTGCTCGTTTAAGTTTGTTTTGATCTGACCCATTGTATACGACCATCTTGATTTCAACATGGTCTAATGTTGCGGGTGTTTCGTCTCTTTTGTTGCCTGAAACTTCAATGTCAACATCGGTAAATGATACCCTCATCTTTTCCACCACACTCAAAAATGTCGCGTAAAAACAGGACGCTAAAGCACCGAATAAGAGATGATAAGGCTTCATGCCGTTGTCTTGGCTACCTAATTTAATAGACCCTGTGGGTGAGGTTAATTCACCAACATATTTAGAATCAAATTTTAATTGTACTGTGTCTGCTTTCATGATAATTACTCCATTCTTTGAGGATCATCCATCCAACATAATTATAACTCATTGATCAAACGATCCAATAATGATATGGAAAAATTAATTCCAAATTCTTATAGTAAATGAGTCAATTCTCCCCCTGGTAAACAAATGATTTCTTGGTTAATTGACCAGTTTTCATATGTCGTTGAAGAAACCATTAATTGAATCAATGTATGATTAACCAGTAGTATATTTAAATCGTGAATTTCATTGATGTATAATTTTTCAATTTTGGATCCAGTCACCAAACTTCTTATTTGCTCTAAGTTGTTAAAATTTTCTTTAGATAAACACAACTGATTTCTTTGAAATATCCGCCATTGACTATCTAATTGGATATATTTTTTCTCATTAGATGCTAAAAGTATCGTTAGTACATAGTTCTCATTTACGTCAACTATTATAGAATGATGAAATTGTGTTAGGAATTTTTCAATTATATCCTTCATATTTAAATAAACTCAGTCATCAAATATTAACCCGAGTTAGTCCCTTTCACTAGTTATTGTAATATTCATTTTAATCCATTTATTGAACAACAACGATGGATGATCACATTCGTATATGCCTTTTATATCATTGTTATCATTTGAATCCTAGAAAGAATCAGATAAATGGATTTTCTGTGAAATCTTCACTGGTTTCATGATTCTTTTCGTGCATGATTACCATTTTACAGGTTCGACAATAGTGTGCTTCTGCCTTGAGTGGCAAAGATAATGTGTAGTCAGACAATACGATACTATCTTTCGGTTTAATATCGATTAATAATGGCACTCTCTCCGGTTCTGGTGCCCAATATAAGCGCCCTCTATAAACAGGTAAAAATCCGAGTTTCATTGGTTGATTGCATTTAGGACAATTCATACAAAACCTCCGTAATTATCTATCAATAGTATATCGTTTCTTTAAATTATTTCTTCAAATGCCCTTTAATGATGTCTCTGACTTCACCATACTTGGATTCATCAATATAGTCTTCAAGATCTTTCATGATGCTATCAACAACATCTAAATTATATATTGAAACATTGGTTAAACCGAGAAAATTAATGATGTTATAGCGATCTCTATCGTTCAGGATGGGGTTAATAACCATTGTTTTGGCTTTGGTAATGACATCTTTCAACGGTTCGGTAGATATGATATAGTCGACCTTATCTTTCAAACTGATAACATCGTGCATTCTAAAAGCGTCGATGATAACAACGTCTTTGGTAAAACTCTCTACCTCGCGTCTCAGGTTTCTCGCCAACGCTTTACCGCTTAAGGATACCAATAGAATCCTTGGGTGTGCTATCATTTGTTGTTCTTTTTCTATCAATGCACCAAAATGAATGGCGATATATGCAATTTCATCTTCACTAATGATAAAATCAATGATTTTTTCCAGTTTTTTACAAATGATTTTGGTGATTCGATACACTTGAGTAAATTCATTCATGATTTGACTCTTGAGTTCATTTCGATAATTGATACCGTATTTGAATCTGAATAAGGCAGGTTTCATATGGAAATACAAATTGGTGTTGAGTTCTTCTTTATTCTTAAAGTTTATCAACGTTAAATTGTAGAACTCGTTGATCATAAAATTAACCAATTCACCAATATATTTATCTTCTTTGGTTGTAGGTGCATTCCCACTATACTGTACCCTTAAAGCGAGTAGGTGTAGAACCAAGTACAAATATTCATCTGGATTGATGAAGCCATCAAACACCTCTGATACAATTTTATATTCATTTGTAGCTAAAAAGGCTGCTTTATCCTCTGGTTCAAAGTGAACCTGAGGTGGTTTATGTTTGATGATCACCGCGAGCAATACAGCTAATTGGTGTAAAGTGCTTCTTACATAAATGACGTTCAATCGTTCTTCAATTTCCGTGAACAATTCTGTCATTTTATTGACATCAGATATATCGTAATAATCCATCGATTTGATATCCATCAAGTAACTGTAGTCTGAACAAATCATGAGGATTAAGCTACGTTTTTGAATTTCACTACCTTGAATTTCATACCCTCGCTCTATATTAAACTCTAACACCAAATTGAACTGGGATACAATGGCACGAATTTCTCTCAAATCTTTGATGATCGTACTACGACTGACGGTATAATCATCCATCAATGTCGATATATTGGTATATTTTTTGGACAATAAAATGTCTAATACTTGAAGATTATTACGTTCTTGGCTTGTGCAAATATAATCGTTATTAATCGCTGAATTGCTTTTTTTGACATACGCTACGACTTTGTCATGGATCAATAAACCCACGCCTCTTTTATTGATAATTGCGGGTAAATCCAACCGGGATAAGTAATCATTAATACGTTCTAATGAATAATAAATACTTCTTTGTGACATCCCAAGTCTTTCTTGTATGTCTGTAATGGTAAAAATGGTATCTGAATCCACCAGTTGTTTCAATATGTAATTATCTTTATAATCTAACATGTATGAACCTCACAAATCTAGAATGAGCACATTTAAATTTGCACTGTAATTGTTATAACGAGCGTATCTAAACGCTCGATTTTATCGTTATATCAGCTAACTTCATTATAACATTTATACTTGATTATTTCGACAATATCTCGGTATTATGTGTCCTAAAATTTCCATTGTGATTACTTTCTCAAACTGATATAAAACAAAAGATAGAAACACGTAATTTCTATCCTTTATATGACTTTAAGGTCGACAATTAATTTTCAGATGTCAATATTAATTGACCCTTACAAATGAGTTTTTGAGTCTTTCTTGAGAATATTAAGATGTTTTCTGTGTCAAAGTCAAAATTGATTTTTGACCCGATTTCAAATGTAACATCACCAAATACGACGCCTGTCAAAAGGTAGTTTCCTACGTTAACCCTGACTGTAGTTTCCATACCCGTTGGCATGGAGCTGTAGATTTCACCGCTAAAAGCACCTTTATCATTGATGTTTAAAAATTCAGGTCTAACACCGATGACAAAATCTTGCTCATTGAGTTGGTTGTCTTCTTTTATACTGCCATATTCTTCAGTAATTTTCGCAATCGGGTATTGGAAGGCTCGGTCTTTATTGGCTTTTTCGACTTTATAAACCTTCTTCATATTTTCACTGACTTCACTCAAGGATTGTTTGTACCATTGTTCGTAGTTTTTAAAGTTTTTTGGTATAAATTGCACGGTGTGGTCGTCCCAAATGGTTAGGTTGAACACATCTTTTTGATAAACACCATGGGCATTGATCAAATTGATGGATGGTGTACCAATGAAATCAGAGACAAACAAATTGGTTGGTTTTTCATAAATGCTTAGTGGCTTTTCATATTGTTGAAGTAGCCCATTTTCTAATAAGCAAATTTTGGTTGATAACGTCATCGCTTCAAGTTGATCGTGTGTGACATAAATGAAGGTTGAGTTGGTTTCAATATGAAGTCTTTGAAGTTCTGTTCTCATTTCAAGACGTAATTTCGCATCCAAGTTCGATAGTGGTTCATCCATAAATAGCACTTGTGGCTTTGGTGCCAATGTTCTCGCAATCGCGACACGTTGTTGTTGACCCCCAGAGAGTTCGTTCGGATAACGATCCATGAACATTCCAATTTTAACAATACGGGATACTTCGCGAACTCGTAAGTCGATTTCTTCTTTGTCGAGTTTTCGATTTTTAACGATGATTTTACCATCTTTTATCAAACGATAATCCTCAGTGATGGATATGAACTTGGCTTTATACTCATCAATTCGTTTATTATTCGCGCTTAATAGATTCGTGATGATTTCTTTACTATCGAGTTTTTTATTTTGATAATAGTCCATCAATGTGGTTGCTGTATATTGAGAGATTTGGTATTTATCAATCAGTTTGAGTTTAGCTGTATTGACGATGAGTTTACCATCAGCGTCTTCACAATCTTTCAATACATTTGTAAATTCTTGCATACGATTTAGAATCTCGATCATGCGATTGTTGTTCATGATGACAAAATCATATACTGGCATTTCTTCTTTAATGTTCTTTAATCCGAAAGAGATGTTTTCATAAACGGTCATATTCGGCCATAAAGCATAATTTTGGAATAAGAAACCAACTTTTCGCTTATTTGCGGGAATATTGATACCTTTTTCACTATCAAAGACCGTCACACCACCGATTTGAATACTACCTTCGGTCGGTGTTTCTAGTCCTGCAATCATACGTAATGTGGTCGTTTTTCCACAGCCTGAAGGGCCTAGCAAGGTAATAAATGAGTTGTCTTCAATGACGAGATTTAGATTATCTACTGCGTAAAATCCATTCCATCTTTTTGTTAAATTCTTCAAAATAATCTCAGGCATGTTATTTTCCTCCTACACCCTTATCTAAACTTGCGCCAGTTAACTTATTAACCACAAAGTTTAGTATTAAGATAAATACGATAATAATCAAGTTAATACCACTCGAAAATGCATAGAGTCCCATCTCATCATAGTAACTTAATAAGGTGGTACTTAGGCGTGTTTGATTCACGAGTAACATGAAGAGTGTTAATTCTCTGACACTCGTGATAAATGGTAGTAAGAAACCACTCAATATCGCTGCTTTTTGAATTGGTATGATGATTCTTGTCATGCGTTTTCGCCATGGTATACCTAAAATCATGGCTGATTCTTCAATTTCAGAACTGATTTGCATCATTGAGTTTAGTGAACTTCTTGAAGCGAATGGAATGTATTTGAATGTACCTGCGATGATGACAAGCAGGTAAGTATCATAAATACCAAGTGCGGATCCGAATGTAAAGAAGGCAATACCTACAGCGAGTGCTGGTAATAGATACGGTAAGAATGCCATATTATTCACATATAAAGCGAATTTACTCTTTCGATTTCTACTCACAGAATATCCGATGAGCAACCCAATTGAACCTGCGAATAGCGCTGCTAAAGAGGAGACGATTACAGTACCTTTGAAACCATTCCAAATGGTGTCGTTGTAAAGGATACCCATTTGTCCATAAAGTCCAGCTTCTTCCATACTATTGTGAAGCCACCACTTTGTAGTTAATGATTCAAATGATCCTTGTGTGATAAAACTATAATCCCCAGGGTTTGGTAAGAAGGTTTCTAATGCGAAAGACAAGATTGGATAAATCGATGTGAAGAATGTCATGACAATCAAGACTCCTGGGATGGCATACTTCAAAATACGACCAACATTGATTTGACTGATTTGTCCACTCTTACCTGTGACTGTTGTGTAACTCTTCCTACTCTTTGTATTTCGGTGGTTAACAATGAGAATGAGTACGCCAAATATCATCATGAGAACCCCAAGGATACTATTTTGACCAGCTCTTCTAACACCTAATGAAACGTATCGAGTAGCTAAAGTTTCAAGATTCAAATAATGTGGTACTGGGTAACTACCCATCGCACTTGCGAATACCAACAATACGGTGGATAGTATCGCTGGATATACCATTGGGAGTGTGATTTTAAAAAACATTTTAGCTTTAGGTGTATCCATAATCACTGCTGCTTCTTCTAGATTGGAGTCCATATTTCTAAAGATACTACCAATCAAAATATACGCAAATGGTGCATAGTGAATGGCTAAGATGATGATGGAAGGAAATAACCCATCAACCCACCATGCAGGCATATTGATATTGAAGAAGGTTGAGAAAATCCCATTAGAGCCGCCAGTTACAGCATTACTCTTAAATAGATTTTGCCAGATAACAGCCAGTGTCCATTGTGGCATGATGTATGGGAATATGAATATCGCGCTTAAATATTTTTTAAAAGCAATATTGGTTCTTGTTACAAGATAAGCGAAAGTTCCCCCGAACACAATCGCACCAATACTAGAGAAAATGGCTAAGAAAATACTGTTAAGCATTGGTGTATAAAGATTGGATCTTGATACAGCACCAAAGAACAAGTCTTTCCAGTTTACCAATGTGTAACCACTACTTCTACCTGTAATAAATTGAGCATAACTGCCCGGTTTAATCAGAAATGTATCGTTCAAAAGTGTCATCATGGGGACAATTGTGACGAAAGATAATAAGATACCAAATATCAACAAAATGACATGATCTGGTTTTTGAAAAAAGGTTCTAATGTAATTCCATGTCACCTTGATATCGTGTTTTTTTACTTTTTCATTCATACAATTGCCTCCATGAATTAACCACTAATGTTTTGTTATTTTAATAATTATAGACTAAGAATCCATTCACCTACTGTGAATGCTACGGATGATGCATAAATTGGGTCTTCGATGATTAATCTACCACCATAAACACCTGTACTTACCCACCAGTCATACCCTCTGTCGTTCTTAGCAGGGAATGTGTCTACGCCATCAACGAAACCATCTTGTGTATGGTCTAGTCTTAAGCTTGGGTTTGCACTATAACCACCCATATCTTTACCCCATGGATGGAAACCAGCTTCAACGGTAACCATGTACGCGATGAATGCGGCTGCAGTCCAAGGTAGTGGGCTTGAATCTGGGATTTGTAAGAAGTGCTTATAACCGAAGCCACCAAAACCTTGATACCCCGGTACATAGGCAGCAACTGTGACGTTGTTAACAGATGAAGTTTCTGTTTCTGAAATCGAACGAAGTTTAGAATAAACTAAGAGTGCAGTTTCATCTACAGCTGATGTTGTTACTAATTCTGACATGATTGGACCATCATCTGTCATGACATTGATTTGTTTTGTCCAAAGTTTGATCCAAGCAAGTGCATATTTACCATTAGGACCTAATCCAAGTTCAGTCGCTTTAGACGCTAATGAGTCAACGATTGGTTGAAAATAAGCTTTTTCAGTTGCATCTAATGCATCAAATGCTTGTTTAACGATTGCTGCGTATTCATCTTTTGTTAACATCAATAAGAAGTTAAAACCAACAGGTTCAGATTCAAGACCCATGAATAATGGGGCTTCACCTTGTTTAACAAAGTCCCAAACGTTATTGAATTCTTTGGTTCCTAAGTTGTTGTACATGAATACTTTGTTCAATGTTTGTAATGTCAATGGAGTGCCATCCTGTTCGACATCAACACCTGCAGATTCTCTAAATTCAAGTGGAATAAAATTGCGTAGTATGCCAGTTTCGATCATTTTACTTTGAATTTGGCTACCATCTTGAATCAATGTCATTGAGAATATTGGGTTAGGACTTTCTGAATCACTGGTTAACATTTGGAAGATTGAGTTTTCCTTAGGTTGTTGCCAGTTGATAACACCTGTGTAATCAGGGTATTTTTCTTTCATCGCTAAAACGAATGCTTCACCAGCTGTTTTACCGCGACTTGAATTACCAATACCTTCAAGTGTTTTACCGTTCGATTCTTCATATGCTTTAGCCATCAATTCATCCAAAGTCATACTCTCTGCTTCAGCAATAATCTTTTCTACTTCACTTTTGGTGTTTGACTTACAACCAAACAATGAGAATACAAAAACAATTGCCAATACTGTGACGAATAGTTTTTTCATTTTTTTTCTCCTTTTTCCTATTTTTTTTAGTGTATCAATCTTGAGTCAATACACTTGTCATTTACAGTTTAACAAACAAAAACACCCAATGGAAGCGTATTCATTTGCATAATCTTTCTCTAAACTTATCACAATTTTGCACGAAAAACGACAGGGTTTTCCATATTTCCGTATATTAATGCGCATATGCGGTGTATTATTTTGCAAAAACAGAAGTGTTCTCCCCTTAAATGTAAATAATATTTCGTAAAAGTCGTTCTATTTCACCATTTTTTTCGCAAAATGACATTATTTTGGATTAATTACTAGTCATTCTGAAAAATCGTCTATTCCATTCTTTTTAAGCTATCGATATTCTAACAATTCTCTTTTCAAGCGAATGATAGAATACATCTTGTGTGTCCACCTGTATTTATGATATAAAAAACCCTTCTCAATGGTGAGAAGAGCATTTCATATCAATATTGGTGAGCTTTAGGCGTTCACGAAATTTTACCTTATGAATCCACAAAGAACAGCATAAGGTTTTAATTTTCATCGGATGTTATAATTGCTAATGTCTTAATATAAACAATGTTTTTGAAACCTTCCCTCACATATCTTGTTTATTATTAATGTATAAATTATTGTCTACTGACTTAGACTGTTTTGGGTTCTTTAAAAAGAGAGTGAGTCAACTCTCCACCAGGCAAACAGATGATATCTTGGTTGATAACCCAATTTTCATATTTCATTGAGTCAGCAATAATTTGAAGTACCACACCTTGTTCAAGTTCTATCGTTAGGTCACTAAATCTACTTATTGTTATTCTTTTTACTTTCAATCCGTTTATATGCTTCTTCAAATCTTGAATCTCATTTAGTGATGATTTAGTCAAGACCATTTTGTGATTAACCAATAATCTCCAATTCGTATCTAGGAGAATATATTTAATTTCTTCGTTCTTGAGGTTGAATGCAATGTTCATATATTCGTTTATGTCAATTATTACTGCACACTTAAACTTGCTTAAATATTGTCTGATTAATTTGTCCATTAAGTTACCGCCTCCACTAAATAAATCATCTTTTGAGTTGTTTTTGACTAGATGTAACGATTGCTAATTGTTGTAATTATATCACGTTTTGCAACGATAAAAAATGTAGAACTTATATCAACATTAGTTGACTTATTTTACTAAAAATTCAAAACTTACTATAGACCTTTAGGAGTTGGGTTAGTATTTGATTATGCGCAAATAAGTTTTAATGGGGTTTCTCAATGCGACAAAACTCTGCCAAATTTCAAATTTACACTTATATTTGTATGATATTTTGTTTGATATTTATACATGAACATCTAGTAAAAAAAGCCCCTCCCACGATTGAGAAGTGCGTTTCATTTCAATATTGGTGACTCGTACTGGTTCACGATTTTTCCAGAGTTTATAATCTCTACTTTGTTAAACTGTCAAATTTACTTATAAATGTCTCTTCGATGTCCTGCATCAACAACCAATATGATTAATCGATCATCGAAAATATGTGCAAGTAGTCTATAGTCTCCAACTCTATATCTCCAGATACCTTTCTTGTCGGCAACCAACCCTTTTCCGTGAACTCTTGGATTATCACAGCCTTCTAGATTTTTAGATATCCATGCAAAAATCATCGTTGCGATTTGTTTATCCATTCTTTTAAAGCTCTTTAGTGCATTTTCGCTGAACTCAACTCGATACATTATTCAATACCAAGGATAGACTTAGCTTCTTCAATCGTGTAGGTTCTAGAGTCTTGTTCATAAGTATTAAATGCCTTTTCATACAAAAAAATATCAAACTCGTCTTCGATTTTTTCTAAGATTGCTTTTCGCATCACTTCTGAAACCGTTGAACCATTAAGTTCAGCATATTTTTTTATAAGTTCTAACTCTTTATCGTTCATTCTAATCGATATAGACATATCATCATCTCCTTTGTAATACATTGTACTACGGATTAATAAAATGCGCAATACAATGTATTACACTAAGATAACTTAATGCAACTTTGTGTGCCTTATACTCTGATGATTGATGTATGGATTCTACAACACACTATGTCACAAAAAATCTGTAGCATCAACCAATATAATTGGGTACTTAGAATATATACAAGACACTATTGAATCATCACGTATAGTAACACTTTAACCTTATCATACGGACATCATAAAAAGATTCAAGAACTCATAATAATCCGCCATTTTCCGCCGTGGTGGGGGTTCGACTCTTAATAGAAAACAAGCGCTACATCCAGTAAAAATCGGACTGTAGCGCTTTTAATATAGATTTATGAGATATTTAACGTATACAAAACCATGCATAAAAATCAATAAAAAAACCCTTCCCACGGGTGAGAAGAGCGTTTCATAATAATTTTGGTGACCCGTAGAGGTTCACGTTTTTTTCAGTGTTTGCAAGACTAGACTGGCATGAATATCTTTACTTTGCGTATTGTTTTGGCAACCCTTTACGGTTTTTTAATTCATAAATCTCATTCTATTTGTCACTGTCTTCTTTAACGGTTTCACAACAAGCCTGGGGTAGTTAACTGAATTTGAGATCAAAACTGCAAGTATAGCCAAATTCCACAACCTATGACAATTGCTATACCGATAAATCTCATGAGGTGTTCAAAACTCCTTCTACTTTCATCATCAACACCGTGCCTAACTGCCCAAATAATATAAACAGTTTCTTGTGGCCAAATGATATTCACAAGCCCAATTATTAAGACAATAACAAAAGTTACATAATCCCAAAACATATTTTCTCCTCCTAAGGTACAACTATGTTGTTAATCTCGCATTATTTATAACAATTATATCACAATTAGTTATTGCTGCAAGAAGTGTTAAAACTTATATCAGCATAAGTTGTCTTTTTTTCATAAAATTAAAAACTTGTTATAGACCTTTAAGAATTGGGTGAAATTTTGTTTATTCGCACATAAGTTTTAAGGGATTTTGTCAATTTGAGCAAATTCTGTCGGATTCTGAATTATAACCAAAAACTGCCTGATATGTAGTTTGAAAACTATACATGAGTATCTAGAAAAAAAGCCCTTCCCACGGGTGAGAAGAGCATTTTAATTAATGATTGGTGACCCGTACGGGATTCGAACCCGTGAATGCATGCGTGAAAGGCATGTGAGTTAACCGTTTCTCCAACGGGCCAAGCATAAAACATAATAAAAGCGCACAGTGGCGGAGCAGGAGGGATTTGAACCCTCGCACGAGTTTTGGCCCGTCTACACCCTTAGCAGGGGCGCCTCTTCAGCCTCTTGAGTACTACTCCAGAATGCGCTATTATATGATAACCTATTTTACGCGTAGTGTCAACCAAAAACATGAAACTTTTTTATCTTTGATAAGCCCCTGTAAAAATAAAAAAAGCACTGGAGAGGTGTGCTTTTCTTATATTGTTTATTTATCGAGGTTCAATCATAGAGAGAGAGACTTTGCCTCGTTTTTCATCTACACTTAATACCCATACTTTGATAATGTCTCCAACGGCGACCACATCTTTTGGATGTTTGACAAAGCCTTTGGAAAGTTTCGAAATATGGACTAAACCATCTTCTTTTAAACCGCAATCTACGAATGCACCGAAATCAACTACGTTTCTGACGGTACCTTCTAACATCATACCTGGTTTTAAGTCTTCGAGATGGAGAATATCGTTTCTTAAAACTGGTGCGTCAAACTGGTCTCTTGGGTCTCTTTGAGGGGCAATAAATGCATCTAATATGTCGTTTAAGGTGTATTTATCCACAGAGAGTTCTTGTTGTAAGGCTGCTCTGTTGATTTGATCGATGACTTTCTTCAATTCAGGTTTACCAAATTGGTCTGGTGTAATCTGATATTTTTTCATGATCTGTTTGGCAGTGGCGTAAGATTCTGGGTGAATCGCTGTCATATCAAGCGCTTCATCGCCACCGACGATGCGTAAGAACCCCACCGATTGTTCAAACGCTTTGTCCCCTAGACGAGGGACTTTTTTAATGTCTTCGCGTGATTTAAACGCGCCATGCTGATCACGGTGCTTCACGATATTTTCGGAGACCGTTTTATTTAATCCAGATACATAGGTAAGTAAGGATTTTGAAGCCGTGTTGACGTTGACGCCAACTTGGTTTACAGCGTTACTTACAATAAAATCTAGGGATTCAGATAATTTCTTTTGTGATACGTCGTGTTGATATTGACCAACACCAATTGACTTCGGATCAATTTTAACAAGTTCTGATAGTGGGTCTTGAAGACGTCTCGCAATGGATGCTGCTGAACGTTCTTCAACCGAATATTCAGGGAATTCTTCTCTCGCCAACTCTGAGGCAGAGTAAACCGAAGCGCCTGCTTCTGACACAATGACATACTTTGTCGTTAAGTCATACTTCTTAAGGAGCTCTGCAATAAAGGCTTCAGTTTCGCGGGAGGCTGTTCCATTCCCAATGGCGATGATATCGACATTGTGTTTCGCAATGAATTGTCTGATGATTTTTTCAGATAAAGTGACACGATCTTCGATGTGTTCTTCACCTTTATACTTTTCATGTGGGTAGATGACACCTTTTTGTAAGACAGTACCTTGTTCGTTTACAACACAAAGTTTGCAACCGGTACGGTATGCCGGGTCAACACCTAGAACAACTTTATTCTTCATCGGTCTTTGTAATAAGAGGTTTCTTAAGTTCATAGCGAAGACTTCGATGGCTTGATCTTCTGCTTTAGAAGTCAAATCGGCACGAATCTCACGCTCTAAACTTGGATAGATTAAACGCTTTAATGCGTCTTCAATCGCTGACTCTACTACAGGTACAACCGGTGAACTCGGATTGGTTAAAATTTTTGAACCGAGATATTTTAACATCGCAGGGGTGTTGCTGTCAATAGAAACAGAAATAATTTTTTCATCTTCTGCGCGGTTCATGGCTAAGATTCTGTGAGGGGCTACTTTAGATACTTTTTCAACATGGTCATAATACATTTCATAGACGTGTTTTTCATCGAGTTGCTCGCCGTTTTTCTTCACCTTAGAGGTGATTAAACCATCGACTTCCATCTCAACACGGAGTGCTTTACGGTAATCTGCATTATCGCTCACTTGTTCAGCAATGATGTACTTCGCACCAGTGATCGCGTCTTCAGCGGATTTGACTTGTTCATTGATGAACTTGTTTGCTTCAGCTTCTAAGTTGATTTGATTTGGAAAAGTTAAAATCAATTTTGCGAGTGGTTCTAACCCCATCGCGATGGCTTCGGTCGCCTTGGTTTTTTTCTTTTCCTTATAAGGTCTATATAAATCTTCAACTTCAACCAACTTGGTCGATTTCAAGATGTTATTGCGTAATTCATCGGTCATCATGCCTTTTTCTTCAATCAAGCGGATGACGTCTTCTTTTCTCTTTAATAGGTTAACCCCGTATTCCCAAGATTTGTGAATCTCGTTGATTTGTTCTTCATCGAGACCACCAGTGACTTCTTTACGATATCTCGCAATGAATGGGATGGTGTTACCTTCATCGAGTAAACTTAAAACAGCTTCGATTTGTTTGTCTTTAATACTGAGGGTATTCGCGATTTCTTTGACTAATAATTGATCCATATATGTTCCACCTTTTTTTCGGACAAAAAGGGCATAATCGCCCTTTTAATTTCTAATTGAGTTCAGTGTTGATAAAATCGATGTAGGACTTGTAATCATGGCATTTTCAGTTGCTAAAGCATCACCTTGGATATGAATCAAGGCTGGTCTGCTCGGTAATAATAGACCTGAAATATAGCTTGATAAGCTTGCATTATCGGTATCGTTGTAATTCATGACAAAGAATGAATAGTTTTGACTACCAGCCGCTTCTGCTGCTGCAATCACTGCACTTTCTAAGTCTTCACAAACGGTACATTCTTCGAAGTTACCATTATAAATATAGACATAAACATCGTATTTTACGTCTTCTAATGCATCTTCTTCATTATCATTTAACAACCATTTGTATTCATCTAAAACGATGTGTTCAAGGGTTTCAAAACGATCATAGTTTGGTTTTTTATCTTTAAATACATACGTATCCACTAACCAGTAAGTCAATGCACCAATCCCAATCAATAAAATACCTAGGACGGTATAAAGCATCACTTTGTTAGAAGTTTGGCTTGGTTGAACTGCTTTTTTGTTATTTTGTTTTTTAACAGGTTGTTTAGTATTCGTAACGCGCGGCATGTTAATCTCTCCTCATTCCTATGATATTATACAAAAAATATAGTCTTCTTACAAGTTGAATAGAGAATATGGTAATTATTCTTTTATTTCAAGTAAGACAATCGCTACAGCGTAGAGATCGGTGTGTGAAATGCTTAATTCAGTCTTGTAAAGCTGACCCTTAGGGAATGATTCAATATAAGGCGCTCCATCTTCATCATTCAAAATAGTGATGTCGGCGAAATTCATCGTTTTATCGCCTTTTTTCAAGGCTTTAAATAACGCTTCTTTCGCTGCGAAACGACCGGCTAAAAAAGTAAATCGCCGAGACTCATTTTGAATATCTTCAAAAAATTGACGTTCTTTTTTAGAGAGAATCCGTTCGATAAATGCAGTACTGTACAACGCTCTAATACGGTTGATTTCGACCAAATCAATACCTGTGGTCATCATTTTTTACCCTCCCGAATGAAATCTGCCAAAGCTTTTATTTTTAATAGGCGATGGTTCATCCCAGATTTAGAAATGGTTTGACCGGTTTCTTCTTGGTACTTTTCTATGAGTTCATTCAAAGACGCTTCAGGGTATGCTTCACGCAAACGGATGGTGTCTTTTAGTTTCGCATCGATGGTACCGAACGCTTTATTGGCTTTAATCAATTCTATATCTTCTAATTGCTCATTCGCTGCTTCAATGGTTTTCTTTTCATTGGCGATTTCAATGTTGATCAAACGGTTGATGGAATTGTTGAAATCGCGTTTGATGCGTTCATCTTCAAACTTAAATACCGCTTCTACAGCACCAATCGCGCTCAAAAATGCACTGATCGCTTCAGATTCCTTTAGATAGACAATTAAGCCTTGTCGACGTTTGGTGATTTTTGCATTCAAATCAAAGTGATTCATTAATCTTTGAATGAAGATAGCGTCGGTTTTATCCATCACAAATAATTCTAAGTGATAGGTGGGTTTAATGGGGTCATTGACTGAACCAGAAGCGAGAAACGCTCCACGCAGATAAGCTCTTTTTTCTTCATCGGTTTCAGTTAAAAACTCATACTCTAGTGTGTTTTGATCCACCATCGAATGTTCATCCATGATTTTGTTTACATGGGATTTAACCAATACCAAATAACCGCTCTTCTTTTTTAATCTCATCTCTTTTTTGGAGATAATTTCTGTTTTCGCATCATACATGTTTTTGATGAGCACGAAAAACCTTCTCGCAATCGAAGGGTTATTCGTATGAAACTCTAGATGGACGCCTTCACTGGTTAAATGAATATCGGTGTTTAAATGTAACAACGCCGATAATTCTGCTAGTTGTTCTTTCGCATCTGTTCTAATTTTGACAATCTCATCTTTAACTGTTCTCGCAAATGACATAATTTATTCCCTAGATTCAAGATATCTTAATACATTTTGAACAGCGATGGCGCCATCGGCGGTCGCTGTGACGACTTGTCGGATTTGTTTGACTCTAACATCCCCTGCAGCGAATAGCCCAGGGATGGCTGTTTCCATTTTTTCATTGGCTTCAATGTATCCCCAAGCATTGGTGATATTTAAGCCTTTTAACATATATGTGTTTGGATTCCACCCGATGTATTCAAATACACCTTTGCATGGAATAATGGTCTTTTCTGTCGTTTTACTGTTGGTGATTTCAACCCCAGTTAATTTGTCATTTTCCACAATAAACTGAGTGACCAATGAATCGAAATAGGCTGTAACGTTCGGTTGTTTATTTAAATGATCAATGGATTTTTTGTCCGCGGTGAAATGCGGTAAATTTTGGACGATGGTTAAATGATTCACGAGTGTAGAAAGATAACTCGATTCTTCAACCGCACTATTACCCCCACCAATGACCACAACATCTTCACCTTTATAAATCGGTCCGTCACAAATTGCACACCAACTAATCCCATTGGATGAGAGTCTTTCTTCGTGTTCTAGGCCTAATTTACGTTGAATCATGCCGGAAGCGACAATGCAGGCTTTAGCATCATAGGTTTCTTGATCGGTAACAATTTTAAATGTTTGATCTACCTTTTGGATAGAACGGACATCGCCGTAACCATATTCAACCCCTAACGCCATGGCGTGATTGAACATGTTTAGGGCTAAATCACCACCAGAGAGTTTTGTAAAACCCGTATAGTTTTCGATTTCTCCAGTGTTCACAATTTGTCCACCGGGTGCGCTTTTTTCAATCATGATGGTTTTTAAATTCGCACGTTGAGCGTAAATCGCTGCGGTTAATCCAGCAGGTCCTGCCCCTATAATCACTAAATCATACATTTAAATCACCTCTTTTATTTGAATAAGTGTATCTAAATAATAATCCGCTTTCGCTTTCTTTAAGTCCTCCAAATTCCAACTATAATTCATCCCGATGGTTTTAATACCGGCCGCTTTACCCGACAAAATATCGTTCGGATGGTCACCAACATAAATGGCTTCATCGATATCATCGAATAGGCTTAAAGCTTTTTGAATGGGTTCTGGATGGGGTTTGTGGTTAACGACATCATCTGAACCGATGATGACGTCAAAATAAGGTAACAATCCAGTTACTTTAAGACCACGTTCGATCAAAAAGTGCATCTTTGAAGAGACAATCCCCGTTTGAATACCGCGAGATTTCAAATGAATCAATAACGCTTGGGCACCTTCAAACGCTTTAACATAATCGTCATGTAACTCTAAGTTTTTCTTACGATACACCTGTATTAAATGTTGAATTTGGGCCTCATCTTGAACATACTTGCCAAACCCTTGTACAAGTGTCGGTCCGATAAAAGGGAAGTAATCTTCTTCTTTCATTTGAATATGTGGTAATTCAGTTTCAAATACGTATTTAAAAGTCGTTATAATGAGGTGATTAGAATCGATGAGGGTACCGTCTAAATCAAACAAAACGGTATCGATCATTGTTTTTCCCTCGGTGTAATGGTATCCACATAATCTGGTAATTCTTTAAAGAATACGCGTTTAAGGATGAGATACGCAATCCCACCACCCATGAATAATACGATGGAGTTCAACACATTGATTCGGATATTGGTATCGCCAAGCATCAATGGGTCAGTTCTTAAATATTGTTCAATAACCGCACGACCGAGTCCATACCAAATGAGATAAACCCCAATTAAATCCCCAGACTTCAAGCCTTTACGTCTTCTTAAAACCAACATCAATATCAAACCAAAGAAGTTCCAAACCCCTTCATATAAGAAGGTTGGATGGTAATAATTGGTTTCACCCACATTTGAGTCATAGAAATACATATTATCTACAATGAATTTTGGTAACTTAAGGGTGTTTCTTAAAAAGTCTCTCGTGGTCGCAATCCCATTGGCTTCTTGGTTCATAAAATTGCCCCAACGACCTAAAACTTGACCGATCAAGAACCCAGGTGCAAGTAAGTCTAGTAATTTCCAAATGGATAGTTTTTTAAACTTGGTGAAGAAAATGATGAATACCAACGTTGTGATGACTGCGCCATGGATGGCCAATCCACCATTTGGAATATTGATGACATCGATGAAACTTTCATAAGTGCCATTTGGATCAAACATGACATAATAAAGTCTCGCACCGATGATGGCTAGTGGCACCGCGTAAAGCAGTCCATCATAGATATCATCGCGTTTTACACCGATTAAATCAGCTTCTTCCATCGCCATGATGGCACCGAATATGATCCCGGTTAAAATGAATACTGCATACCAAGCCACACGGAGTGATCCCACTTGAATCGCGATGGATTCATACGGTGCGTCACCACGGGTCGCTATCGTAACCAATAAGATAAACCAAACCACCATCGCTGATCCGATGATGTAGTTTCTTTGATGCTTTTTGATGTGTTCAACGATATTATTCACGGTCATTTTCCTCTGATTTCTTCATATGTCGGGTAATCTCGCGCGTTAAATTGAACGCAGCGTGATAGCCCATATATTTCAATTTTTCATTCATCGCCGCGCTTTCCACGAGGGTTGCGACGTTTCTACCTGGTAAAACAGGGATGACAACTTTAGGAATCTCTGTATCAAAATACTTGGTGGTTTCCAAATCTAGACCTAAACGGTCATAATATTTGTTTTCTTCCCACTTTTCAAGTTCAACAACCAGACGAATCTTTTTGGTTTCACGATAAGCACCGACACCAAACATCGATACGACATCTACGATGCCAATCCCTCTAATTTCAAGGTATCTTTCCAATATTTTCGGTGCTTGACCAATCAGGATGCCAACATCTTTTTGATAAACATCCACACGATCATCTGAAATCAAGATGTGTCCACGCTTAATTAGTTCAAGAGCGGTTTCGCTCTTACCTATGCCACTCTTACCAATGATGAGTGTGCCTAATCCACCGATATCCATTAAAACACCATGGACGGTTTGACGTTCAGTTAACTTCTCTTGAAGGTAGGAGTACAGCTTAGAATTTAATGCTGTGGTTCTTAAGTTGGACTTTAAAATAGGTATGCCGTATTCATTGCCCAATCGAATGTAGAGTGGTGAAACCTCGACATTGACCGAGAATATGACTGCTGGTGGCTTGTGTCCGAAGATATCACGAATACGTTCTTCTTGGATGACTTCAGAAAATAGATTTGAGAATGAATTCTCTTTTGACCCAATTAAAATCACACGTTTGGAATCGAAAAAGTCCATAAAGCCGGCCAATTCAATCCCGGGGCGAGAAATCATATCTTCATAAATGAAGTTTTCTAAGCCTGGATGACCTGCCAAAATTTCCAATTGATTGTCTTTAACCAAGTGAATTACTTTAATGCCGTTCATATCACTTCAACCCCTTTTTTTGACCTATGGTTTTCTCATAAGTATATATTAACAATAATCTGAATACGAGAAAAAATACTGTAAACCCGATGATGCCAAAAACAGATTCAAAATAGACATCTGGAACCAGTTGTTCAGTGATGAAAATTAAGATTAAACCGACCAATGCGAGTATCAATCCAAATGATTGAATCACAAATTGAAAATAATAACGTTTGATCAATAAGCTGACCATGGTATCTAGTAGGGTAAATAGGATGACATAAATCATGAATCCTTCAAATGAAGTCACTTTTAGCTGCATTGTAATCCCTACCGTGGTGGCAACAGCGAGCATATTGATGATGGTTGACATCAAATAGCCAATGCTATAGGAATCCCCTTGAAAAAATGCTTTTATGCCTTTTCTCATGGTTAAGACTTCCTAAGTAAGGGTCTAAGATAATCCCCTGTGTATGAATCTGGGCAATTCACCACGTCTTCTGGGGTACCCATCGTCACGATGTTCCCACCGGTTGAACCGCCTTCTTTGCCCAAATCGATGATATAGTCAGCACTCTTAATGACATCTAAGTTATGTTCGATGATGACCACGGTTGCACCTTCATCGACGATACGGTTGATGACACTCATCAAACGTTTCACGTCGTCGGTGTGTAATCCTGTGGTTGGTTCATCCAATATATAGAGTGTTTCTGGGGTAATTTTTCGATAAAGTTCGGAAGCGAGCTTAACACGTTGGGCTTCACCACCGGACAGTGTGGTTGCGGATTGACCTAAAGTCATGTAACCTAAGCCAACATCATAGATGATTTGGAGTTTATCTTTAATCTTAGGGATGTTTTCAAAGAAATCTAAGGCATTTTCAATGGTCATATCTAAGATTTCAGAAATGTTTTTACCTTTATATTTAACTTGTAGTGTTTCACGGTTATAACGGGTCCCACCACACGCTTCACATTGTACGTACACGTCCGGTAAGAAATGCATGGTGATGCGTTTGACACCGTCACCACCACAAGATTCGCAGCGACCACCTTTGACATTAAAGGAGAAACGACCTTTTTGATAGCCTCTCACCTTCGCTTCATTGGTCATCGAGAAAACATCTCTGATGTCATCGAATACACCTGTATAAGTGGCTGGATTACTTCGTGGCGTTCTACCAATCGGGCTTTGTGAAATGTCGATGATACGATTGACGTTTTCTACACCAATAATTTCTTTGTGCTTACCTGGTTCATCTTTGGTCTTATAAAGCATTCTGTGGATCCCTTTATAGAGGATTTCATTGACTAAAGATGATTTACCAGAACCGGATACACCAGTAACACAAACCATTTTTCCAAGCGGGAATGATACGTCGATATTTTTTAAGTTATTATGGGAAGCACCAACCACAGTGATGAACTTACCATTACCTTCACGTCTAATTTCTGGCACATCGATTTTTAGCTTACCTGATAAATATAACCCGGTGATACTGTTTGGGTTTTGCATGACTTCTTGTGGTGTACCATAAGCAACCAATTCACCACCATGAACACCCGCACCTGGTCCGATATCGACCAAATAATCGGCTGACATCATGGTTTCTTCATCGTGTTCTACGACCACCAATGTGTTGCCTAAATCACGCATTTTCTTTAGGGTATCAATGAGTTTTTGATTGTCTTTTTGATGTAAACCGATGGATGGTTCATCTAGTACATATAAGACACCTGATAGCTTAGAACCAATTTGGGTAGCTAATCGAATACGTTGGGCTTCCCCACCAGAGAGGGTGGCTGCTTCACGGGATAATGTTAAATATTCTAACCCCACATCTTTTAAGAAAGTCAGTCTGGCATTTACTTCATTGATGATGCTTTCTGCAATCTGAGTTTGCTGGGTATTGAGTTTGAAATTGTCTTTACGAATGAGGATTTGTTCAACCGACATATCGGTCAATTCAGCGATATTTAATCCATCAATCTTAACGCTTAAAGCCGCTTTATTAAGACGTTTTCCGTTACATACTGGGCAAACTTGTTCAGTCATATAAGACTCAATCCATTCGCGAATCCAGGTACTACTGGTTTCAATGTAACGACGTGAAAGGTTGCTGATAACCCCTTCATATAAACGCACGGTTTCATGTACTCTACCCGATGAACTTTGGAGTTTAAAGTGAATCTTATCTTTAGATCCATAAAGTATGATATCGAGTTTATCACGATCCAAATCTTTGATTGGAATATCCATATCGATATTGTAGTGTTTGCATACCGTTTGAAGTTCTAATCCCTGTAGATTTTCATCGTCTTGATTACGGTAAGGCACGATGCCGCCATCGTTTAAACTACGGTTGAAATTGACCACCAAGTCTTCCGATACAGTCAGTTTTTTACCCAAACCATTACATTCAGGACATGCACCAATGGGTGAGTTAAATGAGAATAGTCTTGGTTCTAAATCCGGTATGGTGAAATCACTATCGGGGCATGCATAAGTTTGACTAAAGGTGAGTTTTTCACCACCCACGATTTGTACCTCTACAAAACCACCAGACTTATTGGCAGCGAGTTCTAAAGCATCATAAAGACGGCTTCTAATATCATCTTTGATGACCAAGCGGTCGATGACCAACGAGATGTCGTGTTTCTTGTTTTTATCCAAATCAATCACAGGTTCTAAGTCAACCAACTCACCATTGATAATGGCTCTTACAAACCCATCTTTTACAAACCCTTCCAATACTTTCTTGTGGGTACCTTTTTGTAGTTTAACCACCGGACTCAATACCATGACACGGGTATTTTCCCCCAAGTCTAAAACACGATTGGTCATTTCTTCAATCGTTTGTTTAGAAAGCGGGATATCTGTGCCTGGGCAGTAAGGAATCCCAATTTTGGAATACATTAGGCGTAGATAGTCATAAATTTCAGTGACTGTACCTACGGTTGACCGTGGGTTTTTAGACGTGGTTCTTTGATCAATAGAAATGGCTGGACTTAGCCCATCAATTTTATCTACATTGGGTTTTTCAAAGGACCCTAAGAATTGTCTTGCGTAAGACGATAAAGATTCAACATAACGTCTTTGACCTTCTTGATACAGGGTGTCAAATGCTAAAGACGATTTACCAGACCCAGATAAACCGGTCATGACGATCAGTTTGTTTTTAGGGATGGTTAAATCGATATTTTTGAGGTTATTTTCTTTCGCACCTTTGATGACAATAAAATCATTATTGCTCATTTGGTATCATCTCCTTAAATGCAAGCTCATCGATGACTTTCACACCGAGTGAATTTGCTTTTTCGAGTTTAGACCCAGCATCGGAGCCAGCTAAAACATAATCGGTCTTTTTCGATACCGATCCACTGACCTTACCACCGAATGATTCAATGATAGCTGCTGCATCCTCTCTCGTAAATGTTTCTAGTTTACCAGTCAGCACGAACGTCTTTCCGTCGAATAACGGACTGGTGGTCGTTGTTTTTTGAGCCATGGCAGTTTGAATGCCAATATCATGTAACGTATGAATCAGTTGTTTCGCGTAATCGGTACTAAAGTATTGAATGACACTGTTCGCAATCGCTTCACCAATATCATCAATAGCCGTCAATTGTTCAAGGGTCGCTTCACTCAATGCTTCCAATGAAGGGAATTTTTTTAACAACAATTTAGCTACTTTCGCGCCAACATGATTAATGCCGAGTCCAAAAAGCAGTTTGTCTAAACTGTTTTGTTTGGAGACTTCAATGGCTTCTAATAAATTGTCCACTTTCTTTTCACCCATACGATCAAGTTCGATGAGTTTGTCTCTTTGATCCTTTAAATAATAGATATCGAGGAAATCTTTGATATAGCCTTCTTCGTAAAGTTGAATGACAATCTTTTCACCCAATGAATCGATGTTCATCGCTGGTCGGCTAGCAAAGTGAATTAGCTTACCCACGTGTTGCGCAGGACAGCCCGGATTCACACAGAACCAATCGGCTTCTTCTGGTTCACGGTATAAAGGCTCGCCACAACTTGGGCAGGTTTCAATCATTTTAAATGGTACTGTTGATTGTCTATTTTCAATCACAGGTCTAACTACCTCAGGGATAATCTCGCCTGCTTTTCTTACAATCACATCATCACCGATTTCGATGTCGAGATTTTTTATGTAGTCTTCATTATGTAAAGTTGCGCGCGCGACCATCGATCCGGAGATGAGTACTGGGGTTAATTCAGCAACAGGAGTAATGACACCTGTTCTGCCCACTTGGAACGTGATGGCATTCAACTTGGTAATAACTTCTTCTGGTGCAAACTTATAAGCGATTGCCCATTTAGGGTATTTAACGGTTTGTCCAATTTGTTCATACTTGATGAGTTCGTTTACTTTAATGACGACACCATCGGTATCGTAAGGTAATGATTTTCTGAGTACATCATATCGATGGATGTGTTCAATCACTTCTTGGATATTTTTCGCAACCACATAATTAGGGTTGGTTTTGAATCCCAATTGAGAAAGATAGTTGAGTACACCGGATTGGGTTTTAACGCCATACGTTTCTGCGTCCACCAAGGTATAACAGAAAATATCCAGTCCTCGACTAGATACAATCGCTGAGTCCAATTGACGTATGGTGCCTGCAGCTGCATTACGGGCATTTCTAAAAAGTTCTAAGCCTTCTTTAGCTCGTTCTTCGTTGGCTTTTTCAAAACTCTTGTGTGGCATGAATACTTCACCACGTACTTCAAGACTCACCGGTTCAGATAGTTTCATTGGGAGACTCTTGATGGTTCTGACATTGGATGTGACATCTTCTCCAACCAAGCCGTCACCACGGGTTGACGCACTGATAAAAATGCCATCTCGATATTTTAGGTTAATAGCCAACCCATCTATCTTTAATTCCATATTATAGGAATAGCCTTCAACTTCTTTAGACACGCGTTCATCAAAGTCCAATAAGTCTTGATCACTGAACGCATTCGATAAAGACATCATGGGTTTGTCATGAACGACTTTATTGAATTTATCTAAAACAACCCCGCCAACTTTTAAGGTTGGAGAGGATGGATTTTTATACTCTGGATGATTGGTTTCTAATTCAATCAATTCTTTCATCCATAAGTCATATTCAAAATCGGATACGGTTGGTCTATCCAATGTATGGTACTCATAATTCGCTTTTTCAATGGCTTGTTGTAAATCCATCATTCGTTTCTTAATGTCCATAAAAATCACCGTAAATATTATAACATATTTACACGACCCCAAAGTAGCTTTTGACAACTCATGTTAGTGTTTTGTCACAATCACTTTAGATTCTTTGACAAATTTTGGGATACGGTTGGTTGTTGGTGATGTCATGATCAGGATGTCCTTAGCACGAGTCATTCCTACGAAAAACAATCGTCGTTCTTCTTCTAATTCCTGACGCGATATAGGACGTTTATCTTCAATGCCCATGATGAATACGATACGATATTCTAGACCTTTAGATTGATGAATTGACAAGCAAACGATATCTAAGTAGTAAGAGGATTGTAAAAGTCGTTTGATTTCAGTGGCTTGAAAATGATTTCTGACGAGAATAATCATGTCCTTTTGTGGGTGTTTTTGACCTAAAAAATGACGTATTTTTGAAAAAACAAAATCGGCTTCTTTCTTAGTATTATTAAACTGGTGAAATTCTATGATGCCAACCTCTTTACGATGTGCTTTTAGTACCTTGGGGAACCTGTGATGGTTGTGTTTAATCAGGGTATTGGCAGCGTTAATTATAGATTGAGTAGAACGATAGGTATCATCTAGTGCATATACTGAACACCCAAATGTTTTGATGATATGATTAACCATATTATGAGCAGAACCTCGAAACTTATATATGGATTGATCGGGGTCACCAACAAAACATATAAATGTATCACTATGAACAAGGTGTTTTAGTATCTCAACCTGAATATTTGATAGGTCTTGAGATTCATCGATAAAAATGTAAGAATAGCTATTTAAAGGGGTGTTTTTAGCCTTCAATTCTTTCAATAAATGTAGAAACTCGATTTCTAGGTCAACATAGTCAAATAGGTCATTTTTACTTAAAATAGCATTATAACTAGATAACGGCTTGGTTGTCATGTTCTTAAAAGCCAAAACACCCTTTTTAAGGACAATATTCTGTAACTCTCTAACATCAAATAGGCTAAATAATTCATTGGAGTGATCCACAAGTGCTTTTGAAAAATGGCTCCCAATATGTGAAAATGCTAACCCATGAAACGTCTTTACTATGGGATTATCAGCCCTAAAAGAAAACTTTAAATTTAAGTCATTTACAGTTCTTCTTGTAAAAGATATTGCTAAAATTGATTTAGAATCGATGTTTTTCGATAAAAGATGTAATATTCGATTGTAAATGACTGTTGTCTTACCAGTTCCAGCCCCAGAAACGACAAAAATGGATTTTTCATCGGAATTTACAATTTTCATTTGTTTGGAATTTAACATGAATTTTAGACCTCTATTTTATATATACCATTTTAGATTATTTTTTACTCTTTTTATCGTATGATTAAAAAGGACATATGTAAATTCTTTCATACTGGATGAAAAGTGTTTAGATCATGTATTTATACCAAGATATCTAAGCACACTATCAAACAAAGTTGATTCTAAACACGTTTAATTAGATGAAATAATAGGTCTTGATTATTCATAGTAACATCGAATTTGGGCCCTTTTTCTCATATGACTAGTAAATGGCTTTGTTATCATATTCAGTACATTCGAAAACATATTTTTTGGCAGGTTCAATGGTGGTGATTGACGTAATCAGTACGTCACACCTCTCGGTTAGTACGCCACTGACTGTGTTTGAAATTGAGCTACTACTTTGATGTTCAATCTATTTTTATGTTGGCTTATTAATGCGATTATCAGGCTATAAGCATCTTTGATATTTTATCACACAATATTTTATTCTTATTATCATTAGTTCAAAAATCACTATTATTCTTGAAAATCACCATTTTTAGGAATGTTTTGGCACTTAATTTTCATTTTCACTTTAGTCGAGTAAAAAAAAGAGACTCCGCAGAGTCTCTTTGATCGCAATTGAGTATTGTATCATTTTTATATGAATATTTATTCTAATTTCCAGATTTTATCTTCTTTAGCGCTTGGTGACCAGTTGTGAATAATTTGATCCCAAATTCAATCGAAAATGCGACTCGAGTGATGTCGTCGTTTTTCATCACGACCACGCCTTTACCATATTTTTCATGAACAACTGTGTCGCCAACTTTAATGTCTTCTTGTACAATTTCTGGTGCCGCTTCTTTTTCAACAACCAATCGTTTTTCTTTTGGTTGATCTAGACCCATATCCTCTATAAAACGTGAAGGTTGATTGTACTGAATTTGTCCGTAACGGAACCTTTGTTTAGCATAAGAAAGAATGAGCCTTTCTTTTGCGCGAGTGACACCGACGTATGCAACACGTCTCTCTTCCTCGATTTCTGTGAATGAGCCACTAATATCACTTGGAAAGACGGTTTCTTCTAAAGCGACCATAAAGACTGCCTTGAACTCGAGTCCCTTCACTTGGTGAATGGTTGCGACCTTAACGGTGTTCTTATCGTCCTCTAAATCGAGGTCTGTCTTGAGTGCCATGTCATCCAAAATTTGTTCAATCTTCTCTAAATTAGTTCCCTTATAATCAACTGCGCCATTGTAGAAAATGGACTTTAATTCTTGGATATTATCATAGCGGTCTTTGCCTTCATTACCTTCGAGTCTTAACATTTCCTCATACCCAGAAAGCTGTAATGCTAGGTCAACCACTTGGGTTAAATCATAGACTTGATTGATTTCATCTCTCAGGACTTTGATCATTTTTTTGAACTCAAATAAAGCTTCTTTGGTTTGCCCACCGACATTCAAGTGGTCAATGGCTTCATACATAGAGACATGATGAATGGCTGCGTACGACTCCAATTTTGAAATGGTTGTTTGTCCGATTTTCCGTCTAGGTGTATTGATAATTCGTTTGAGAGAAATGTTATCGTGTTCAAACAATGCCAAGCGAATATAAGACAACATATCCTTAATTTCTTTTCTTGAGAAGAACGATATCCCCCCATAAATAATGTAAGGAATGTTATATCTTAAGAAGGCTTCTTCA
This sequence comes from Paracholeplasma manati, assembly GCF_025742995.1. Lineage (NCBI taxonomy): Bacteria > Bacillati > Mycoplasmatota > Mollicutes > Acholeplasmatales > Acholeplasmataceae > Paracholeplasma > Paracholeplasma manati. The sequence goes on from NZ_JAOVQM010000001.1 coordinate 195,834, forward strand.
AAAATTCTACCAATCGCGTTGGATCGATATAGCACTGCAACATCTTTAAATTGATAACCACCGCTGACTAAAATTTCAATCGCTCTCGCAACAAAATAAGCTTCGTCTTTATCCGACTCTCTGACTTCTTTTATCACCAGTGGTCCTAGACCTAAGTCTGATTTGAGTTGTTTATCTGTTTTACGATTTCGGTTATTGGATATCAAGTTGTTCGCTGCGTTTAAGATATTCATCGAAGAGCGATAGTTTTCATCCAAGACAATAATCGTTGGTTTGAAGTCGCTTAAGAAGAATGTATAGTTCTCATAGTTCGCCCCTCTAAACCCGTAGATACTTTGATCTGGATCACCAACGATGAAGACGTTTTTATAACGATCCCCTAACAGACGAATGAGCTCATATTGTATGATGTTGGTATCTTGGAACTCATCAATCAATATATATTTATACTGTTCTTGGTAAAAGGATAATACAGATGGTTGTTCTCTCAATATCTTTAATGTGAAGTTGAGTAGATCATCAAAATCCATTGAGTTGTTAGATTTTAAATATTCGTTATATTTGATGAAGATTTTTTCTTCTTCGTATTCTAAGGTATCGTATTGACCATTTTTGACTTTGGAGAAGTAATCCTTTAGACGATTGGAATTATAACGGTTGGGGTCTAAATTCAACTCTTTAACGGTGTCTCTAATGACTTGTTTCGAATCATCTTCATCTAAAATCAAATAATGTCTGGTATATGGTTCCCCAAGGTGTTTAATTTCGTCTCTTAAAAAGCGCGCACAAAAACTATGAAAGGTGGAGATGGTTGGTGCGAACCCTTGAGGTCCAATCAAATCAACCACACGTTCTTTCATTTCACGTGCTGCTTTATTCGTAAATGTAACGGCTAAAATGGATGATGGAAATATGTTGTTTTCAATCATGTTCGCGATACGATAGGTCAGTGTTCGGGTTTTTCCTGAACCTGCCCCAGCGATGACCGCGACTGCGCCTTCAAGCGCTTTAACCGCTTCTTTTTGATGGTTATTTAAGCCCTTTAAATCCATGGGATGTGCTCCTTAAAGTGAAAAGGGGGTAAAACCCCTTTTTATTTTTGGAATGAACTCTTTAATTCGACAATGCGATTGAGTTGTACGTTTTCTTTGGTCGATACTTTATCAAAAGTGAAATAACCCACACGCATCAATTGGAATGACTTGGTTGGTAATGCCTCATTGAAGGCAGCTTCAATGAAACCATATTTTTTCACCCATGATTCTGGGTTTAGTCTTTCCATGAATGGGGTTTCTCCATCAAATACCAACGGTCCGAACAAATTGAATTGTGTCTTGATGGCTTGATATGCACAAACAAAGTGGATGGTGCCATTCGGCTTTCTCGCATCAAATCCAGAACCTGATTTGGTTTCAGGATCATAGGTTGCGAGAATTTCAAGGATATGCCCTTGTTCATCTTTTATGATTTCAGTACATTTAATGAAATACGCATGGAATAGTCTAACTTCAATGTCTTTCGCAAGTCTCTTCCAGTTTTTATTTGGTTTTTCTTCAATGAAGTCTTCTCTTTCGATGTATAACTCTCTACCGAAATAGACGGTTCTATTGCCTAGTTCTGGACGATTTACGTCAAATGGTACTGACAAACTTTCAACTTGTCCTTCAGGATAATTGGTGATGGTAACCTTTAACGGGTCTACAACACCCATCATCTTGACGGTTGAAACCGATAGGTCATCTCTTAAGAATGACTCTAACATATCGGTTGAAACGGTGGTGTTGATTCTTGATAAACCTGTGCCTAAGATAAAGTTACGAATGGCTTCTGGGGTGTAGCCTCTTCTTCTCATACCGGATAGGGTAGGCATTCTTGGGTCATCCCAGCCGACCACTTTCTTTTCATCGACTAGTTGTTTCAAGTAACGCTTGGACATCACGGTGTTTTCAATCGATAAACGACCGAATTCGATTTGTCTAGGGACTAAAGGCATTTCGGTTTCACGAACTACCCAGTCATATAGAGGTCTATGATCTTCAAACTCTAAGCTACATAGGGAATGGGTGATACCTTCGATGGCGTCTTCAAGTGGGTGTGCATAGTCATACATCGGATAGATGCACCATTTTTTACCTGTGTTGTGGTGTTCAGCGTAGCTAATACGATATAACACAGGGTCACGCATGTTCATATTTGGTGATGACATATCGATTTTCGCACGAAGAACGACTTCACCTTCTTTGAATTTGCCATTTTTCATGTCATCAAAGAGTTGTAGGTTTTCTTCTACAGGGCGATTTCTATTTTTAGATTCGACCCCTGGTGTGGTTAAATTCCCACGGGTACGGGAGATTTCTTCTGCAGTTAAATCATCGACATAAGCCAATCCTTTTTTAATCAATAATACTGCACGTTCATACATTTCACCGAAATAATCCGATGCGTAGTAAATATTGCTTGGGGTGTAACCTAACCATTTGATATCTTCGATGATGGCGTTGACGTATTCAACGTCTTCTTTACCAGGGTTGGTATCATCAAAACGGAGATTGGTGTTTCCGCCAAAGTTTTTCGCTAATTCGAAGTTATTGATGACCGCTCTCGCATGGCCGATGTGTAAATAACCGTTCGGTTCAGGCGGAAAACGGGTAATAATATCGTTGTGTTTTTTGGATTCAAGGTCTTGAATCATGATGGTTTTAATAAAATTTGAATGGTTTTCCATAATATCACTTCCTAATTACTTATTATATAATAATCCACCCCTTCAAACAAGTTTTATTGACCGTTTGGACAAAGAAAAAAGGGTAATTGCTTACCCTTTTGTTGCACCTGCCATAATCCCTTCGATGAGGTATTTTTGGAATACCATGTAAAGGACAGTGATCGGTAGACCTACCAATAACGCACCTGCGGCGAACGCAGAGTAGTGTTGGTAGTTCACGTCATTAATAAACTTGAATAGACCAACAGCCAATGTCCATTGGTTGGTTACGTCGTAGCCAACGCCGGCATTGCGTGGGTAGTAGTTTAATAAGAAGCCCGGTAACATATAATCCATCCATGGACCCATGAACATCGATACCGCAACGAATGTTAAAATCGGTACGGATAACGGTAGAATGATTTGTGTAAAGATTTGTACCTTGTTAGCTCCATCAATCATCGCTGATTCGTCCAAATCCTTCGGAATTTGGCTTAGGAAGCCTTTAATCAACCATAGGTTACCTGGAATCGATCCCCCGATATAAAGAATCGATAGCGCTGCTGGTTTACCCAATAAATCGAACGTCCAGAATAAGACATACATCGCAATTAACCCCATGAATGATGGGAATGCTTGAAGTACTAAGATGGTTAGTAGTCCTGCTTTTTTACCTTTGAATTGGAATCTTGCAAAGACATACGCCGCACCGGTAATTAGAATGGTACCTACCAACATATTGATCATCGCAATAACTAAGGTGTTGCCATACCATCTGAAGAATTTGGTTTCTTCAAATAGATAGGTAAACGCACCTAGGTTCGGATTGGCTGGCCAAATGGTGTTTGGAATACTGGTTTGGATGTTTGAGAATGCCAAACCGAAAATGTACACCACTGGTACGATGACAATGACAGCAACCAAAGTGATTTCACCATAAATCAATAATCTCGAAAGAATACTACCAAAGCTAAAGGATTGTCTGATGGCACTGTTGGAGATATTACGTTTCTTTGGTACCAACCAAACATAGTAGATTAAACCAAAGATTGGAAGTAATGTTAACGCATAAATGATCAATGCTTTGGATGAATCTAATTGGTTTGTATTACGTTTATAACCAATCATTTCACCTCTTTGTTCGTTCGATAATTGAACCAAGATGTGGAATAAACCAAATAATGGTACCAATGTGATTAGATGAACAAAGATGTCTTCATAACCTTTTTTACGTGCTACTTCAACAACCAATGAGTGGTAAGAGAATATCACAAATAGTGTGAAATAAATGAATAATAGTGCTTTTAATAAGTCATTCTTAATCGATAAGTAACCCAAAATCGACACCGGAACAATGATGATGATGGCGATAACGGTCAATAAGCTGAAGATTAAGAAACTTCTGAACAAGACTTGTGGGTTCCATGCATATCGAATCGATGATTCGGTGGTGTCTTTTAGATTCTTCTTCTTCAAAAAATGAATCACACCATAGACAGGAATGAGTCCGATCAAGTGATTGGCTTGTGATTCGTAACCCTTTTTAACGGCAATTTCGTTCGCAACACTTTGTTGAACGAGTAGGGTAACAATGACTAAGAATCCAATGATATATAGATAGATTGCCATGGTTTAATCCTCCTGGAATGCTCTGGTTCTCGATAGGTTCCATGCCGTAATAGACCCTACGAATAAGAAGATGAGCACTGAGAATACAGAAGCCATATTGTAGATAGATTCATCTACAGTGAGCTTGTACATCCAGGAGATCAGAATGTCTGTATCTCCCGCAAATCCCCGGTTATAGTTGCCCGCATTTGGCCCCCCACCGGTAATAAAGTAGATAACTCCGAAGTTATTGAAGTTACCAGAGAATGTCATAATTAAGATTGGCGCTGTTGAATATAACACCAAAGGCATGGTGATTTGGGTAATCTTTTGGATACCTGTAGCACCATCGATGTCTGCAGCTTCATATAATGTTTTATCAATCGCCGTCATAATACCGGTCATTAACGCCATAAAGTATGGGAAACCTAACCAGATATTAACGATGACCAGTGCCAAGCGAACAAAGGTTGGATTGAATGGGTTCGAGAACCAACGGATGTTTTCTTCCCCTAAGAATAAGAGACGATCAATACCCGTTAAGAACTGACCTTGACGACCAAGCATACCGATATTTTCCAAAATGCCATAAACGCCAATGTCTCTTAAGAACGCGTTTACGAAGCCGTTATCGTTAAACATAACGGAGAATACCATTTGTGAAAGTAACGCTGGAATCGCCCACGGTAAGATGAGGATGGTACGCCATAGTTTTCTGAATACGACCTTTTCACTGTTTAAGATGAGGGCTTGGATAAACCCACCAAAGAATACCGTAAATGTCGATAGAATTGCCCAAATGAATGTCCATCCTAAGACACGCCAGAAGGCTTGACCGAAGGATGCACCAAAGCCACTTGAGAAATCAAAGAGTGCTGTAAAGTTTTTTAAACCAACCCAGTCGAAGGTTGCGACCATGGAGGTTGGACCTGAAATAGAGGTAAACGCCATGATGAACCCGAAGGTGATTGGCATGATTGAAATAAACGCCAATACGAGTAATGCTGGAGATAAAATGATGTATTCAAAGAAGTCTTCGTAAACACTCTTAAAGTATTTACCTTCTTTAAGTACTTCTTCTCTCTTACGTTTAGCCTCAGCGACTTGATAAGCATCTTTAATCGACCAGAACATAAAAATAAAGAAGAAGAATGAACCAATAATAGCGATTAAACCTTGTAACATCAACATGGTAGAAATGTGACCAATGATTGGTACAGATTCTGCTGGTGTAACAAAAGTCGATAGTGGATAATCACTACCACTTGTACCAATTAAGGCATCTCTGAGGTTGTTATATTCATTAAAATCGATTTTTTCAGCCACACCTAAGGTAATAACTGACCAATAACCTCTAACAAATACGCCTGCTTGATCGTAGTAGAATTCATTATATTGGGTTTCAAACGTATCTTTAATTTCAAGATTCATGGCTAAGTAGACTTTAATCATGAACTTTGTAAAGTCATCATTATCACGTCTATTGCCTGGTGCCCCATAAATATCATCACGAAGAGATGCTCTCAAAGCGACTGTAAATGGGGTTTCTTTATATTGTAAACGAGCCCCTAAATAGACTAATTTAGGTTCGAAGTATTCATAGATGACACCATTATTAACATACAACGGTCCGGATACTTGAACTCTTGCAGGTATTTGAGATAAAACAGATACTTCTCCTGTCAAGATATTGATGTATTTGGTTACACCAGCGTCATTGACTCTGACATAATACACCCCGTTTAAACGGTATATTTCACCATTCTTTTTGAATTCGGTGAGATTGTCCTTGTTATCTAATATATTACTTTCATTTAAAACACCGGATAATACTGTAATTTCCACGTACTCTTTGGAAACAGTGCCGTCAGCTGCTGTTTTATTACGTTCGAGATAATATGTCCCATTCGTATCTTTAAACAAATCTTGTCGACGGAATATGTGTATGTTGTTTTCTGGATTTAAAAAATCTTCTGCGAGAATTTTGACATTTGGTGTAGCGATATTCCAATATACTGTCGGATTATTCTTGACTAAATCTTGACCAACAAACTCAATGAGTTTTTGCTCATCAAGATTTCCCAAACCGCCAATTTCATCTAAGTAAGCCGTAAAATCGGTGTATTCATCGATTTCACCGCGGTTAACCATATCACCATAACGAAGTATAAACTTGTTACTTACCCAAAGATCACCGAAGTTTTCCCCAGGTATCTTGTCGTATGGATTGGTCTCAACAAAGTACTTGCTGGTGCCTAATTCCAAACCGACAAAAGCCAAAAAAGGTACTAAAAAGAACAGGGCTTTAAAAAACTGGCCATTCAAAACTTGGCCTAAACCCCAGATTAATCCAGATGCAATTGCCTTTAAAACGCTTATAAATTTCATCTGTGCCTCCGTTTATATATAATCAAATGAGGGCGGCAAAAATTGCCGCCTTCATCGATTAGTTAAGTCTTTAAATTAGTTTGCTGATAATCCGGCCAATACTTGGTAAGATTGTTCAGCTTGTTGTGCAGCGGTTAGAGGCACAACGTTATTGTTCCAAACAGCTTGTAACATAGTTTCACCTGGACCCCAATAGTATGTAACTTGTGGGATGGTTGGCATTGGGATAGATGTTTGTAATTGAACAGCCATAGCCATTAATTTTTCATCGTCTGCAACACCTTCGATGTTAGCAAGTAAGTCAGTCTTTAATGCTGGAAGTTTTGTCTTGTATTCATATTGTAAAGCCATAGCAACGTCAGAATTCAAGAATTCAACGAACTTGATTGCAGCTTCTTTATTTTCTGAATATTTGTAGACAGCAGCCATCATCGCACCTGCGAAAGTCTTCATAGGTTGACCATTGATGGTAGGCATTTGTGCAACGCCATAGTTTAAACCTGCATTTTCATAACCTTCGTGGTTCCAAGGACCCGCGATGATGTATGGTACTAAACCAGCTTCAAAGTTTGCACCACCAGTAACGGAGTTATGTCCACCAGTACCAGTTGTGATAGGTTTTAAAGTGTTTTGGAAATAAGTTAATGCGTTCACAGCATTAGCAAATCCTACTTGGTTAGGGTTGTCAAGGGTTGGTCCGAATGGTGTAAAGTTAAATGCGGAATAGAAACCTTGCATGAAGTAAGAGTCTGCCCAGTGGCTGGAAGTATTTAGATAATATAGACCTTTTTGAGCTCTTGTTTGACCAGAACCGTCATCAACAACAACTGCGTTCCAAGCTTGCGCTTCAGTAACGATTTGTTCCATTGTAGTTGCAGGTGTAGTGACTAAGTCTTTGTTATAGAATAGACCAACAGATTCAATTGACATTGGTACTGCATATAGTCTTTCTACAGCGTTTGGAGATGCTGGGTCAAAGGATTTCGCATTTTCATCATAGAATAATGTTGCGATATCCAAACCTAATTGGTGTGCTCTGGATTCTAATAAAGTCTTAGTTGCACTTGGTAATGCGAATACTAAGTCTTCAAGAACCGCTTGTGCTAAGTGGTCATGTGGGAATTGGAATACGTCAGCACCGTTACCAGAAGGACCGAATGTTTTTAGTCTTTCACGAGCGTCTACTGATCCCATGTGTTGGTGTTCAACAATGATATTTGGATATACTTTATTGAATTCAGCGATAACTGCTTCCATGTATTCGCCTTCTTCGTCATCGATCCAAACACGGATAGTGGTTTTTCTTACGAAGATGTCACCGAAGTCGACAACTGCGCCATTATTGGTTTCTTTACTGCCGCATGCTGCTAGTGTAAGAACAGATAGAAGCACAAATACTAATACTAATAATTTTTTCATATGTTTTGGCCTCCTTATTTCTTCACTACTCTGAAGATGAATGTTTGTTGAGTAACGTTACCCCATTTATCTTCTACTTGTAACATGATGGTATAATCGCCAACTTTAGAAGTATCGATCTTAGAGAATTCGCCTTTTGGAACGAATACAAGCGGTGTTAAGTCGCCGTCTCTGTCGTCAATAACTCTATAGCCAGGGAATAAGTTTTGGTCGAATGGTTTGCCCCATTCTACTTCAATGATTCTTTCAGCAGCTGGTTTGCCAACGATACCTGCAGGAGAAATGAATGTCAATTCTGGAGCATCTGTATCCATGACTAATAACATAGATGCGCTTAAGTTAGGTGTAGTTGTTCTAACTGGAGCTGCATACTTGTTTTCAGGTGCTTCGATGTCTTTCCAAACTTCAACAGTGTCTTCGAACATGATTTCATCGACATTGTTAGGAATGACTAATGCACGGTTAGAGGCGACAAATTCTTCATTGTCCCATGAACCTCTTGTCCATTTGTATTCAAGAACAGTCCAAGCATCTTGAACGCTAACTTCGAATGTAACTGTATAAACGTTACCTTCTTTAGTTGCTGTATAACCAGTTGAACCTGGAGTCCAACCATTGAATGCGCCAGCTACGCTTAATACAGCGTCACTTGGTGTATTTGCAGGTGCAGTAAGTTTCAATGTTACTTCAACATTCTTAGCTGCTGGAAGTGGATCTTCTGGGAATCCTAAATCAAAGAATACTTCATATTCCTTTGTATTGTCCAACTTGTTAGAGTCTTTCAATACAACAACGAATGTATTAAGTGTAGTTGCGGAAAGAGCGAAGTCAACGCGTTCGATTTCTAACGCCGGACCATAAGTGTTTTCGCCAGTCTTTTCTCTAACTGAGAACCAACTTTCGATTTGTGCTCTTGCAGCATCTTTATCTAATGCTGTTGGGTATGGTGAAGTGATAGGTGCAGAAGTTTCAACATAAATATCTGTTGGGTTTTGTGCAAATGTACCAGTCATACCTTCAGCGGTAAATGGTTTTAACTTAAAGCTGAATGCTTCGTTTGCGAAGTCTTCATAGTTTCTGAATACGTTTGTGTTGTCTGTCTTAGCATCGCCAGCGTTAACAACATAAACAACGTCAGCTTGACCTACTGGAGTTTCAGCAACTGGGTTGATATCGCCAGTCTTCTTAGTTGCGTCAGATCCTGCATAAACAAGTAAACCTGCCCATGATTCTTGACCAGCTAAGATGATACCTTTAACATCATAACCAGATAATGCTTTACCAGCTGTACCGAAAGGTTTAGGTGATGCCCATGCTGGGTCAGCAACGGTCATACCCCAGTGGTGAACACCAATGGTTTCTTCATATGCGTTTGCAGGGTCATAATAAACCACTAAAACGTTAACTTTGTCAGGATCTGCTGCAAATGCTTGTGCGTTAGTTCCTTGGAATACATAAACGTGTGTTGTTTTGCCATCTTGCAACACGCTGGTTGAAATCATGACATCGCCTGTTAATTTCTTATCCCAGTTTGGACCGGCACCGCCTGGCCATTCAACTGCGATAAATCCCATGTCTGCTGGTGTGTCAGGAATAGCGATGTTATCGAAATTCCAATAAGCACCGAAACTGTCAACGCCATCTTTCACTTTGCCTGATGTGCCATTCCAACCCCAGCTACCGAGTTCGCTGTAGTCGTAATTGACATCCCATGCTTTGAAGTGAACAACTAAATTACCCGTTCCAGCTGCTTGAGTCTTCAGACCAAAAAGCGTGAAAGCTGTAACGAATAAAACTAAAGCTGTTAGTACTTTCTTCATTTTTTCCTCCTAATGTTTTTGAGAATGTTTCCATCCTTCTACTCGTAATCATATCATAACGCGCGAAATAATGTAAACGCTTTAGCGTATATGATAATGTGCAAACGGTTTCTTCTTGCAAACGCTATCATTTTTTCATAATCATTTTCAAATAGCATGATATAGTGTTTATGAAAGAGGTGTTTCAATGAAAAAAATATTATTGCTCTTAGTCGTATTATTTTCATCATTAGGGTTCCACGCCATCGTTAATGCAAATGGTGCCCCTACAAAACTGGTTGTTCACTACTTCCGTTATGATGATACCTATACAGACTTTAACATTTGGTTATGGCCATATCAGCCAGTATCTGCTGGTGGTGTTCAACACAACTTTGACCCGCAACAAAAGGATGAGCATGGGGTTTGGATCGAAATCGATTTAACCACTACCTATGCGAATTCTACTGCTGTTGGGATTATCATAAAACAAGGTGGCTGGGATGGCTATCGCGAACCGGGTGGCGATCGCTACATATACCTTTCTACCGCAGAAGTTATTGACGGTGTTGCGCATGCATACTTTGTCCAAGGCTCAGTTCAATTCGGTACTTCACAAGCCGATTTAGCAAACAACATTCCAGACTATCGTCCAAAAATCTTATCCGCATCCTTTAATGTCAGCAATCAAGTGAAAGCGACATTAACGCACATGGCTGAAAGTTATCAAGTATATGAAAATGATACTTTAGTAGCTTCAGGGGTTCCTACCACTAAAGATTTGACCATCAGTGTGCCGAATGTTAATATTTCAAAACAATATACACTCAACGTTACTTTCCCTGGTGGTATCGTTTCTTCTCAAGTCGTTTCCATCGCGAGTTTATATGATACGCCTGCATTTGAAAGCGCGTATACCTATGATGGCGAACTCGGGGTTACATTCGAAGGTGGAAATACTGTATTTAGATTATGGGCACCATTATCATCAGAAGTATCCTTAAATCTATACAATCAAAACCATCCGAATTATGACAATTCAGGTAATTTGAATGATGAATTAACGCCTTACCAAGCCGTTGATCTAGAAAAGATTGAAAATGGTGCTTGGGAAGCTGTCGTGCCTGGTAACTTAAATGGTAAGTACTATACCTATTCAGTTACCAACAATAACGTTACTTATGAAGTGACTGACCCATATGCATATTCCACAGGTGCGAATGGTCGACGTGGTATGATTGTGGATTTCAGCACAGTCAATCCAAGCGGATGGAACTATGGTGAAAGACCAAATAACGTGACCAATCCAACCGATTATATCGTTTGGGAATTGCATGTCAGAGACTTAACCACCCATAGTTCATGGGGTGGTAACCCTGCTTGGGCTGGTAAGTTCTTAGGGCTTTCGCAAGCGGGTACTCGCTATACTTCTAAAGGCGTCACCGTGACCACTGGTTTAGACCATATGGCAGAACTTGGCATCAATGCGGTTCAATTATTACCTATATTTGATTTTGGTTATGTCGATGAAATCCAAGTCGCAACCAACCCACGTTATACCAATACCTTTAACTGGGGTTACATGCCATATCATTTCAACACATTAGAGGGTTCTTATTCTACCAACCCATTCGATGGTGCGAATCGTATCACTGAATTCAAGACCGCTGTTCAAGCCATTCATGATAAGGATATTCGAGTCATCATGGACGTGGTTTATAACCATACTGGTGAATCTGATACCTCAAACTTCCACCGCATCATGCCGGGATATTACCACAGATTAACCTCTACAGGTGGCTTCTCTAACGGTTCTGGTACAGGTAATGAAACCGCATCAGAACGTTCAATGACCCGTAAGTTTATGTTGGATTCCCTTAAGTTCTGGGCTACCGAATATAACTTATCCGGATTTAGATTTGACCTCATGGCTTTACACGATGTCGAAACCATGAATCAAATCTCTGATATGCTTCATGAAATTGATCCAACCATCGTGATTTATGGTGAACCTTGGAATGGTGGTACAACCACCCTATCTGGTTCATTAGAAGCCGATAAAGATAATCTAAAAAATATCGATGGTGTCGGCGCATTTAGTGATGTCGTTCGTGACGCTGTCAAAGGTTCTGTATTCAACGCCGCTGAAGGTGGTTGGGTACAAGGCCGTTCTGATGATGGTGCAGTCAATGGCATTAAATATGGTATCTTAGGTGGTATCGCTTCTAGCAAACACAACATCAATGCGTGGCACTTAGATCCTTCTAAGACCATCAATTATGTGTCAGCACATGATAATAACACTTTATTTGATAAATTGAGATTAACCGGGGTATCTGTTGCTAACGCTGAATTATTACAAGTTCAAGCCAATGCGATCATACTAACCAGCCAAGGGGTTCCTTTCCTACATGCCGGGGTTGAATTCATGCGTTCTAAACCGCTTCAAGGGGGTGGTTATGACCACAATTCCTATGAATCACCAGATTCAGTCAACCAATTACGTTGGGATCGTAAATTAACCTACTTAAATGTATTTGAATACTATAAAGATTTGATCCAAATTCGTAAAGACTATCAACAATTTAGAATGACCTCTGCTTCTGAAATCGATAGCCGTATCTCCTTCTTACCTACAAATCAAGGCAATAAAGCGATCGCGTTTAAGATTGAAGGTACTGCAACCCAACCAGAAGTCATCGTGATTCACAGCCAAAAAGCTTCTGGCGGTCTGACCGAAGTCAGTTTAACCCCTGGCAAGAATTACCGTATCTTGACAACCTTAGAATCGTCTAATCCAAACGGACTAGATGTGGTCAATGGTGTTGTGTTTGTTCCAGCCAACGTTTCGATGATTTTGGTTGAAATTACTGAACCAATCGCTGTGGAAAATGAATTGGTCAAAGTGGGTAAGGGTAAGAATTACGATCCTGCATCCAACATTACAGTCTACGATAGCAGTGCTGAAATTCACTATTCCAATTTCCATGACACCAACGTCCCTGGTTTCTACGCGGTGACCGTATCTGTCAAAGAATCGTTTGGAAAAGTTACTTATTATCATTATGTTTTACAAGTCACCGGTGGTTCATTCGATGTTCAATTGAACCAAGGAGGTAACTAATATGAAAAAACTAGCATTCTTAATGTTACTACTCGTGAGTGTGTTCACACTCGCGGCTTGTGGTGGTGAAGAAAAATTAACGATTTTGGGCTTAGATGTCTTAGAAGAAACCGTTTATTACGGTGAAATCACCGTGGGTATTGATCTCGCGTCTGCTGAATACACAGAAGCTGAACTACTTGAAATCGCGAATGGTGTCGCAACCCAAATCTATTTGAAATACGCGGAGTCGATTGGTCAAACCAAAACCACCCTACGTGTAAACTTATACGATTCTGTGACCTCATTTGAAGCAGAAACCATCACCAATGGGTATGTGATTTATCAAATCAATGAATCGCCAACCCAACCAGGCATCGGTTCAAAAACCGTTGAACTCATTGTCATTGGCTAAAAAAATAAGGGCTGTCCACTTGGACAACCCTTTTATTTTAGGCATTTTTTGCCATACTTTAACATCACAATCATGATGGTTAAGCCCATCGCTAACTGGTAAAACACACTACCAAATGATGGTACAAAAATCCCGATGATAAACCCGATTACACTTGGTAAACCCATCGATAGTATGATGAATTTTAAACCATCAAAGTAGTTAGGAAAAGACTGATAGCCAAACCTAAACAACTGTAATACCGCACCTAGTAATAAAACAAAGGCGAATTGAACCAATATCGAAACAAACGTATTGGTCAGTAACGCATATAAAATGGTGTAACGGCTAAATGAACCTTCAATGCTTCTCGCAAACAACAACATCGCGTCCACTTGTTCAGCATCATCCATTAAATTATACGTATTGAAATTAAATGTGTCATTGAACCCTCGATAAGACCCACTCATTCTCGCCCCTTCACCATCGGTATAAATCACCGTGTCTGAGGTTAGAACGAGTTGTTTTTTAGAGAGGTCTATATCTGCATTGGTACCGTTAAAAATGTAAGTGACATCTTGATGTGTAAGCACCGTTTTGGTTGTGTTTGAACAGATCAAACGGTTGACTTCAATCGAACAATCGCTTGGTAAGATCCAATTTGGGCTTTCTTCTAAGAAATCTTGTTCGATAAAATCCAAACGAAAACCTTCTTGTCTTTGAATCAAGAAATTCATGGGAAATAACGCAATCAAAGACAATACAATGAAATACACCCATAAACGTTTAAATGGCTCATCAAAATGGGTCAATAAGCTTTCAAACTGAAAGGACGCTTTAAAATACTTCACTAAAAACATTAGATGTAATCTCCAATTTGACTTGGGTTAATCTTTAAAATAACCGTTTGGAAGGCACCTAACACCAAGGACCCATATAAGACTTCTTCATGTGGGATATCCAAGATGCGTTCAGTGACACCTAAGTTATGAATCACAAGGATGGCTTCTTCAGTATCTTCGTATCGGTAATAACGAACATAGCCTTGAAGTGCACCTTGATTGTCTTTAAATGGTTCGAAATAATTGCCGTAGGCTAGGGCTGGATGACTATTTCTCAGTTCAATCATGGTCTTATATTGATTCAATAAGGAATTTGGATTAGCCAATTGGGTCGGAATATCTGCGGTGTTCGCGTTCGATCCGTCGCTTGGTAACCACGTGGTTTGAATGGCTGGATTCCCCCATAATAGTGGTTGTCTACGGTATTCATCGTATACCACACCATACCCTGGGACGTTCGTACCTTCATAGCGGTAACCCTTCATACCAATTTCATCCCCATAATAGATAAACGGTGATCCTGGTAAGGTTAATAAGACATTCGCTGCGAGTTTCATGCGTTCTAGACCTTGTGCCCCATTGAATCCAGACATCGATGCGATACGATCTAAGTCATGGTTCGTGATGAATGGGCTAGCGACATAGTTGGCATTCTCTGCTTTATAATCGTCCATCACACGTTTGATGGATGACGCGAGTTGATATGTATTTGTACCCACACCAATGCGGTTTTGAATGATGCTCGCTATGGTGAAGTCTAAGATGGAATCTGACCCAATTAAGTAGTCTAGATTGAATTCGTGGTTGTATTCGAATACTTCGGAAGTAATGAATGAATCCGGGTAAGTTTCTTTCACATGGGCATTCATTTCTAGTAAGAAGAATGCGTTTTTAAGGGTGACTGCACTGACACCTGGTTTATCAAAAAAGTGCTTTGCAGCGTCTAATCTGAATCCTCTGACGCCCATTTCAAGATAGAAATCAAAGATGTTTTTAATCTCGGTTTTAACCGCTTCGTCTTCTAGATTCAAATCTACCATCCCACCCACAAAGGATGAGAAAGCGGTAGAGCCTTGCCAAATATAATAGTTACGGTATGGACTGCTGAGTGAATTTCTCGCATCCACATACCAAGGGTGTTGATCTGATGTATGATTGATGACCAAATCAATCATGATGGTAATGCCTTTTTCTTTGGCTGTATCAATCAAGTTTTGGAAATCATCTAATGTGCCATATTCTGGGTCAATATCATAATAGTTGGTCACACTGTACCCATGATAAGCGGGGGAAGGATTGATTGGCATGAGCCAAATGCCGGTTATCCCTAAATCCTCAAGGTAATCGAGGTTTTCAGTGATCCCATTCAAATCCCCAATACCATCGCCATCACTATCGGCGAATGAACGTACGAAGAGTTGATAATAAACATCATTTTGAGGGTTGATTTCAGCTAAATTAACCGCTTCTTTTTTCGGTTGACAACCGGTTAATATGAGAACCAGTAATAATAAACTCAGGATTTTTTTCATGTTAGAGTCCTTTCTTCCTTAGACTTTCAGTGGTGCCGAAATATTGGTCACGTTCGGTACGCTTTTCTAAATCAATCATTTTGGTTTTAAAAATATAGTCATGGATGGTTCTCGATTGGTCACTTAAGATGAAGAAACTGATGACCATATAGATTCCAAAAGTAAAAATAGACATCGCTAACTTAAAGACTTCTCTGAGTAAAATACGCCATAGGGGTACATCTTTGCCTGACACATCGACAATCTTAATTTTTTGGATGCGTTTCCCAAAGCTTTGTCCACTCGAGAATAGATAAGGTAAAAGATAAAAACCTAAAAAACCACCTAATCCGATGACATAGACCAAAGTATTACCTAAAGCACCTGGGAATGTTTGTGGCATAGGATAAGCAATCATCAACATTAACATGACGGCGGATGTATCAATCGCGAATGCGCGAACACGTTTTTCAAAGGATGGGATCATAAGAAACCTCGTTTCTTTTCTAATTTCGGATTCATTATACATGATTAGCGCTTACATAACAAGTTTGGCACCCGTTACACAAATTTTTACACAGAAAAAAACCACTACCAAGGCAGTGGGTTTGACTGTATCTTTTGTTGATACAACGTGATGAGTTTTTGTTTAACAGTCTCTGTAATCGTAAAGTCCACTTCAACAAAGGTCTTCAATTGATCGAGCGATTGGATACCGGGAATGACCGCTGTGATTTCTGGGAAGGATAAAATGAATCCCATGGCGGGACCAATCAGATTGTTTTGTTGTGTGATTTGCTTCACATCTTCAATTAAGTCAGCGCGACGTTTGATCACGTCTTTGGACCAGCGGTTACGAATGCCTGTAAAAATCGAATCTTGGTTATACTTACCTGTCAACCACCCCGAATCGAGTGGAACTTTCGCAACCAAGCTGACGCCTTTTTCTTTCGCCAATTGAAAGCCTTGAGCTGGACCTTGAAAAAAGACATTGAAAAGGATTTCGATGACATCGACTTTCACGTGGTTCAAGACCGTCATCAATTCTTCATACGTATCAATCGATACCCCATATGCTCGAATCAAACCTTTTTGTTTCAATTGGTTTAACTGTTGGAAATGAGCCGTTTTGCCGGATAATATATCATGACTTGGGTTATGTAATATCGCACTATCTAAGTAAGTGATTTGCATCCGTTTGAGTGAGGCTAGGATTTGACTTTCTAAGGATTCTACTGAAAAATCCGAAGTGCCATCGGCCAAATGACCCAGTTTGGTATTGATAACCACCTGTTCTCTACGGCCTTGGATGGCTATACCTAAAATGGTTTCGCTCATACCGTTCCCATAGCCTGGGGCTGTATCAAAAAAGTTAATGCCTGAAGCGATGGCTGTTTGAACTAATTGGATCCCTTCATCTTCTGACATCGATCCCCAAAGGGGGTTGTTGAGTTGCCACGCACCAAAGCCAATACGGTGGATGGTTTTATTCGTTTTTGCATAAATCACAGATTTCATATCAATCACCAGTCCTATCATAACAAAAAGACCCATTTATTCAAAATGAGTCTAGTTGATTTTTTATTCCAATCCAAAATGAAGTCTTAATTCACCATTAATAACATAACTATTATTGATGACAATACCAGAACCTTGGAACATTTCATTGATTTTTTCTTTTGGAATCACAATCGTATTACCGACCATCAAGTCTTCATGAAAAATCGCGATGAGGCTTGCTAAAGTAGCTTGATCTAAATCGATTTCGCCAATGTTTGAATCCAAAATGGTTAAAACCATATCGCCATTCGCATTCATGCTGATGTTACCACGTAAATTGAACTGCATGTCAAATGCACCAGCCATACCCACTTTGGTTAAAGACATCTTTAAATGAATGGATAATACATCGCCTTGCATGCGAACGAATAGGTTGGTCGAACTGAACTTATATTCGATATCATTGCCATTGAGTTTGAACTTGATTGGGAAGTCAAATTGAACTTTATCCCCTAAAGTATAATCTAAGATGGCGTTCACATCGGCTTCGGTTAAATCCATACGTGGGTCGGTTGGGTTTAAGAATGCATTGGTGGCCGCTTGTGTCGCAAGCGAAGCCATGAATGCCGCTTTATCCAAATCGTTTTCCCATTTGGTAAATACAGGCGCATCCAAATCGGTATTGAGTCTTCTAAAGGCACCTAAATCCAATGCGATGTCAAACCCGGTATCTGAGATATCCATCACCAATAACGATTCTTTGTAGATGATTTTTAATAGCGCGGCGAACGTTGGGTCGATGTCATATAGGAAATCCGTCAATTCGGTTTCACCCACCGTAAAACTGAAGGCTTCTGCATCAAAATCACCAAAGTTCATGTAATCCGCAACCAGTTCATTTAAACTCTTGCTGGTGACTTGGTTGACGATAAAATTGGTCAATTGATAGGATTGCTTGAGTGGTAGACGCATGCTACCCATTTGGATTTTATCAACCTTTAAATAGTATTCATCGTTTTCTGACAATACGATGTCAAAGATGATTTCAAAGCCAGTTTGATACAATACAGAACCACCCATAACGAAATCGGCACCTGCAGTGATTTTAATTTGATCATCGCTGATGGTCGTCCAAAGCCCTTTAAGACCAACAGATCCTCCAAATACCATCATGTAATCGTGTGCCATTTCACCTTCATCAGATGGATTTAGATACTTCGGATTGTCTTTCGATAAGGCTTTTTGAATGACGCGGTTTAAATAGGCTTCAGTCACGCTTAACGTGATTGAATCCGCGTTGGTATCGGTAATCAGTGTGGAAAGTTCGCTATCGAGTTCAGTATAGAACGCGGTCTCAGAAGATGCCACATATTGATCGATTGGTGCCGTTGTCTTTTTATACAACAACGCCAAAGGTAAGACAATGAAAATCAAAGCCAATACGAGTAATACAATGGTAATTCTAAGGACTAATTTATACAGGAACTTCATAACACTCACCCCTTTTATTTTTGAGTTTTAGTAGTCTAATGAAGATTGTCCACCTAAAATATAATCTTTGAGTGGGCCTTTTTGTTGATAGGTATAATAAGCAGCTGCCCCAATCATCGCAGCGTTGTCGGTACAATACTGCATCGATGGGATGATGATTTCTTTGTCTTTTAAAGTTTCAAAAACACGGTTTCTAAGCCCTTTATTCGCAGCGACACCGCCACAGATGAGGACTTGTTTGACGTCAAAGTCGGTCGCTGCCTTTTTGAGTTTAGATACCAAAACATCGACCACACTCGCTTGAAATGAAGTACACATATCTTCGACATTGACCACTTCTTCTTTACGTTTCATGTGGTAAATCATGTTGTTAACGGCACTCTTCAAACCTGAGAATGAAAAGTCATAAGAATCTTCATCAATCATTGGTCTTGGTAAGACATACGATGGTTTCCCAACTTGAGCGAGTTTATCGATGATTGGTCCGCCTGGGTACGCTAAACCAAGCATTCTCCCCACTTTATCGTAAGCTTCACCCACCGCGTCATCTTGGGTTTCACCCAGCAATTCAAATGACATATGTTCTTTCATGTAGACCAGTTCTGTGTGTCCACCAGAAACAACCAAGGCAATTAAAGGAAACTTCATCTCGTTTTCAATGTTGGCAGAATAGATGTGTCCAATCATGTGGTTTACACCCAACAGTGGTTTGTTGTGTGCGAATGCGAAGGCACTCGCTGCGTTGATGCCCACCAAGAGTGACCCAATCAAACCAGGTCCTTCCGTCACCGCAACCACATCGATGTCTTGTGGGGTGACTTTTGCCTGTTTAAGTGCTTCTTCAAATACAATGGTCATATTTTCAATGTGGTGTCTAGACGCAATCTCTGGTACGACCCCACCATATACTTTGTGAATATCTATTTGTGATAAAACCACATTGCTTAAGACGGTTTTCCCATCTTTAACGATACTTACTGAGGATTCATCGCAGCTGGATTCAACGGCTAATATCAGCATCATTATCCCTCCAAATTAAAACGTGTGCGTCAATCTTATTATCATAATATTTAAGACGCTTATAACTTTTCTTAAAGCCGAACGATTCATACAATCGAATGGCTTTTTCGTTGGTTTCTCTGACTTCTAATGAAATGATGTGGACTTGGTTTTGTTTAAAGTAGTCCATCACAAACGTCATCCAAACCTTGCCTAAGCCTTGACCTTGTTTGTCTGGTTTAACTAAGAAATTGACAATTTGTCCAATGTCATCATTGATCCATAAACCGACATACCCAACGATTTCATTGTCTTGTACATCGACAAAATAATGGGCGAAGTCGTGGTTGTTAACTTCATTATATAGCATATCGTAACCAAGCGTATGACCGAATACCTGTTCTTCAAGGCGGACAACGGTATCGATATCGTCTGTCGTCATTTTACGAATCATTCGAGGTTGCGCTCCGCTTCTGTGATTCTTAAGTAGTTTGGTACGAAGTGATGGACATCTTCAATATCAAAACTCTTTTGAATGATTTTCTTAGTGTCAATCTCATAATGTCTTTCATCGATAAAATACGGTTTGACTTGATGGGATTTAGCCACTTCTCTGACATAGTCAATGGTATATAACCCTTCTTCTAATATCATCTGATCTTCGCCAAAAATCGCAGCGAAGACATTGCCATTTCTAGCATCGATCATCGGCGCGACCGCTTCTTCAATCCCTGAGGATAAAAAGTACAATGAGGAAACTGCTTTAAGTTGGATGTTTTTGGTATACGCCAACATTTTCGCAACCATCACGGCGATTCTCAAGCCGGTGTATGACCCTGGACCATAACCAACAATGATTTCATCGATTTGGTCGATGGTGAGCAATTTTCGTTTGAGCATTTGATCGATTCTATCCACCACATATTTCGCATGGTCTTTTTTCCCAATACGGATCGAATAATCAATCATACGGCCATCTTTGGCCAAGGCCATGACTAAGACCCCAGTGGACGAATCAAATAGGATTTGGTTCATAGGTAGTATTCCACCCTTTCATACTTTTCACCTTTGGCTGTAAAGGTAATCTTTCGTTGATCATTGCCTAAGTCATCAAACTGAACCAACAAATACTCCCGTGGTAAAATATGGCTCACTTTGTGTGGCCATTCAATCACCGAAATACCATCTGAATTGATGTAGTCTTCTAAATCAAAATCAGAGCCCACTTCGTCCAAGCGATATAAGTCGACATGGTAGAGTTTGTTTTCATCCACCATGTAACGTTTCATGATGGTAAAGGTCGGACTGTTGATGGTTCTTTTGATGCCTAAGGCTTGTCCAATCCCTTTGGTAAAGGTGGTTTTGCCTGCGGCGAGGTCTCCTTCTAATAAAAGAACAGAGCCTGGTTTTAATAATAAGCCAACTTGATACCCTAAGAAAGTGGTCTCTTTGGCGGAATTTGTGAATTTTTCTTTCATGATATCACCGTAATTATTTTATCATTTTTCTCAATAAAGAAAACCATTGTGCATCGATAGGAAACAAAAAGGCGATGAACGCCTTTTACTTCAATTTCTTTTCAAGTGTTTGTTTTAAATCTTCATACCCTTTTTTACCTAAAAGAGCGAACATATTCTTCTTGTAGGATTCAACACCAGGTTGATCAAATGGGTTAACATCGAGTAGATAAGCTGACATCGCACACGCTTTTTCAAAGAAATAGACCATATAACCAAAGGTTTCTGGATTGATGGTTTCAATTTCTAAAACGATGTTAGGCACACCGCCATCCACATGGGCTAATAAAGTCCCTTGGAAGGCTTTTTCGTTGACGAATTGCATCGACTTACCTGCAAGGTAGTTTAAGCCATCTAAGTCGACTGATTCAGATTCAATGACCAAATCTTCAGCGGTCTTATTGACTTTAATGACGGTTTCAAACAAATCTCTTTCACCTTCTTGGATGTATTGTCCTAGTGAGTGAAGGTCGGTTGAGAAGGCAGCACTCGCCACGAATAATCCCTTGTTTTCTTTACCTTCGGATTCACCAAATAACTGTTTCCACCATTCGGAGAAGAATACGAGGCTAGGTTCGTAGTTGACAAGCATTTCAATCTTCTTACCAGATTTGTATAAAGCATAACGAAGCGCTGCATAATCATAAGCCACATTGGATTCATTCAAGAACTCATTGTAAGCTTGTTGTGCACCCTTTAAGATGGCATCGGTATCAATACCAGCGGCAGCGATTGGCAATAGACCAACAGCGGTTAGAACGGAGTATCTACCACCAATGTCATCAGCGATCACATAGGTTGGATAGCCTTTTTCATCGGCAAGTTGTTTTAATGCGCCACGTGCCTTATCGGTGGTTACATAAATACGATTAGCGGCTTCAACTTCACCATAACGTTGTTCTAGATAACGTTTGAAGACACGGAACGCGATGGCTGGTTCGGTGGTTAAACCTGATTTGGAAATCACGTTGATTGAGAAGGATTTATCTTCGAGATACCCAAGTAATGATTTCGCATAAGCAGCGGAGATTTGATGTCCGACAAAAATGACTTCTAAATCGTCTTTCTTAGGGAATGCAGGTCTAAGCATTTCAAGTGCTGCTTTCGCGCCTAAATAGGACCCACCAATGCCAATAACGACCAAGACTTGTGACTGTTCTCTGATCTTTTTCGCAGAAGCCAATACGCTGGCATATTCTGCCTTGTCATAATTCACAGGTAGATCTAACCACCCTAAAAAGTCGTTACCTCTACCGGTTTTTTCATGAATTTGTTTATGGATTTGTTGGATTTTTGCTTGTGATGGCAAGCTTTCTTTTAAAAATGATACTGCATGTTTTGTATTTAATTTAATCATAGTTACACATCCTTTTTGAACGATACCATTATATCACTTTTCAAAGTTTATGATATAAATATCATTCATAAAACGGTTACAAACCGCTTCAATTGACCTTTGTTAAGAAAAAAATAAGCGTGGATAATGGTATCCGCGCTTATCTTAAGCATCGATTTTCTCTTGAATCCACTCAGGTAGTTTTTCTTCAAGCGTTCTAAATCCGATTTTCATATCACAAATCTTGATTTTTTTAGAACGGTCACATTTCTTATAGCTGAGTTTTAATTGTTTATTATCCTCATCAGCTTCGATGACGATGACTTTGACTTGATCGCCTGTCATGGCGAACTGACTAATATCTCTAACAAACTTGTCTGAGATTTCAGAAATATGAATTAAGCCCGTATAATCATTGATTTTGACAAACACACCATAGGGTGCGATGCCAGTGACTACCACGTCGATGATGTCGCCTTTTGTGTACATAAAACCACCCCGTTTGTTTTATTATATCATGTGTTTTTCGAGGATAAAAAGAAAAAGAAAAAAGAGGTTGCCCTCTTATTGGTTTGCTAAATAGATGCCTAACCCAGCTTTTCCGACATGTACAGCGATGACAGCGGAGATTTTTCCAGTCACTGTGACGGTCACATTGTCGAATTTTTCTTTGATCAAATCACAAAATTGATGTGCCACATCCGAGGTGGTGGTGTAGGTAATACGAACCACTGTTTTGGCTTTTGTTGATAATTTGCCAACTTCAGTCGTTAAATAATTGAGTACACCTTCTGTGCTTCTCACTTTGTGTTCGACATTGAGTACGCCTTGGTCA
This sequence comes from Paracholeplasma manati, assembly GCF_025742995.1. Classification (NCBI taxonomy): domain Bacteria; kingdom Bacillati; phylum Mycoplasmatota; class Mollicutes; order Acholeplasmatales; family Acholeplasmataceae; genus Paracholeplasma; species Paracholeplasma manati. Next base: position 219,280 of record NZ_JAOVQM010000001.1, read on the forward strand.
AATCTTAAAATGGGTTTGATTTTGAGTAGATTGCCAATCATGCCTTGAATCTTTGATAGACGACCACTCTTAACAACCACATTAAGATCATCGACCGTAAAAATTAACGAACCATGACTTCTATCGGCGAGAAATGCTTCTAATATCGCTTCTAAAGAGGGCTTGGATTCAATGTGTTCAATCAAACGTTCTGTTAGATATTCAGCCCCACAAATGGCTGATTTGGTATCTAAAACGGTAATTTTGTCTTTTTCATCTACCATGTCTTTCGCAAGCAATGCACTATTATAAGTGCCACTTAAAGATTGCGAAACGGTTAAACAAATCACGTGCTCATAACCTTCATCCAATAAAGATTGATAAGCAATCATAAAACGATTGGGTGCTGGTTGCGAAGTGGATACTTTTTTATTTTGATCCATATAGGCGTAAATCTGTTCATTGGTCAAATCGCCATCTTTATAGGTTTCAGTACCTACAATGATGTCTAAATAAACCACACGTATGTCATTTTTAGATACGAATTCTGGTGTGAGTTTAAATGTGGAGTCAACCACGACACCAATCTTGTTTCGATTCATGTACTACCCTCCAATATAAAATCCCAATATCGAGACCAATATCCCCAATAAGAACCCTGCAAATACTTCAATTGGAAAATGACCTAGTGGTTCTTTTAAGGCTTTACCTTTATTGATATGATCGTTTTCTAATCCAAGTTTTTCGTTGATTGCATTTAACATCATGGCGTGTTTGGACGCTTCTAGACGAATGCCCATCGAGTCATGTATAACGACCAATGCGAGTGTTAATGAGATGGCAAAGTACAATCCTATGCCTTCATAAAGATAAATACTCGCAGTCAAAGAAGTTACCAAAGCGCTATGAGAAGATGGCATCCCACCGGTTGAGATCAATGCTCGAGGTTGGAATGTTTTCTCTTTAACACTAAATGTAATGAACTTCAAAAATTGAGCTGCGAGTAACGCTATAATTGAATGATTAATGATTTGTTGTGCCGTGTCCATCAAAGGCTACCTCCTATACGGTGATAACTGCAATGACCCCTGGTACGTTTTCTAATAACATTGTTTCGATTCCTTGTCTCAATGTTACGTCGATGAGGCCACAGCCATCGCATGCACCTAACATTTTAACATAAACTATCCCATCTTCGACAGAGACAATTTCAATATCCCCACCATCGCGATGTAAATAGGGTCTAACACGGTCAATCAACTCGTGTACTAATTTGGTTGTTTCATCCATTGTAAATCCCCCCTGCCACTATAGTATATGCTAAAAGCATTCGCCATTTCAAATGTTATGATAAGTTCTCTATTTAACACGTTTCAAGATGAAATAACCACATTGGTAGTTACATGACTCGTTTAAATAGTCTGGAATGTATTTGAAATAGTTTTTATCTTTCGCATCTGTAACGAATCCCTTGAGTCTAAGCAAGTCAGAAGCCACATCACCGACTATGTAATCAAAACGATCAAATGTGTCTACATAACGGGCATTGAATTTTGCAATATCGAAGGCATCTTTTGTGTTGTGAATCAGTTCAAAATTGCCAAATTGTGTTTCTATTAACATACCTTTATTCTCCTTTAATCAATAAAACGGTTGCACTCGCAGCCATGGCTTTTAGGTTGCCAATCGAATCGAGTTTCTCGTTGGTTGCTGCTTTCACATTGATGGCCTCTACGGGTGCATCCAACAAGTGACTAATCGATTGTTTTATATCGCCAATAAATGGCGCTAATTTAGGCTTTTCCGCGAATATCGTACAATCGATATTTGACACTTTATAGCCTTTATTCTTCATCATTTTAACCACGTCTGAAACAATGATTTTCGAATCCATATCTTTGAACTTCTTTTCCGTATCTGGGAAGAATGTCCCCAAATCTCCAAGTCCTAAAGCACCCAAAATAGACTCGGCTACAGCGTGTAATAAAACGTCTGCGTCACTGTGTCCTAGTAACCCCAACTGGAATGGGATTTCGATCCCGCCAAGGATCAATTTTCGGCCTTCAACCAATGCGTGAATATCGTAACTATGGCCAATTTTAAACATATAATTTTCGACCTCTTTTTCAAATTGTTCGATGTCTTTTTGATAAGTGATTTTCGAATTGTTCTGCTCATGCAACACCAAACCAACCTCATGATTATACACCATTTGGTATTGTGAAATATCATCGGTAGATTGGGGGTTGATGACCTCATAAGCTTTTTTGATTTCTGCTGTAATGAATGCTTGTGGGGTTTCGGCTTCATATAAGAAGCGACGATCTAGTACCTTCAAGGATTCATCTTTAGCGTAAATCGTGTTGGTCACTCGTTTGGATAGAACACATGCTTGATGAATCGCTAACCCATTTTCAACTTGATCAATCAGTGTTTCATCAATATATACGCGTGCTGCGTCATGAATCATCACATAGGGTTCAGTCACTTGTTGTAATCCATTTTTCACTGACTCTGCGCGTGTCTTACCACCGTAAACTATTTTAACATCGTTTGGTACATAACTTCTAATGAATGTTTCATCCTCAGGATTGACGACCAATACCATTTCATAATTTCGATCATAAAATGGTTTAAAGGCATACCAAAAAAGCGGTTTTTGATTCACCAAATATCTGAGTTTGTTGTATCCTAAATTCGCTCTGGTGCCAGACCCGGCAGCCACCAATACGCAAGCGTACATGTGTCCTCCTATAAGATGTCATCCATCAAAACATCGTGTGGTTCTTGTAAGTCATAATCATATTTAAATGCGGGATAAGTAATCCCCAATTTGTATCCTTTTTTGTCTTTTAAAAACAGGTCAAAGTAACCTTTACCATAGCCTATTCGAAGGTTTTTTGAAGTAGCGACACAAGGGATTAAGTAGAGCTCACAATCATCGATCGATAGGCTATCGTGCGGTGCTTCTTTCAGATTAAACGGTGCGTCGACTAGACTGTTTAATCGCTCTATCAAGCGATATTTAATTTTTCCATATTCTATGTTTGGTAGATAAAAATGCTTGTTTGGATATAACTCAATGAGTGCCAATAGATTGATTTCTTGTTGAATGGGATAGTAGATGCCAATGTGTTGTGCTACTTGAAATTCAGCTCTTTTTTGTAGCTTATCCATAGCCCATTCACTGACCATATTTTGTTCTTCTACAGGGGTGTTTTTACGTTTGTTTAAGACAGTAAATCGTAGGGTTTGTTTATCCATGAATCTCGTGATAATAACAAGCGTTGCTTTGATATTGAGGGTTTCTCGCAACCATCAAAGCGTCTTTCGCACGTTGATAAATCAGTGTCCCTGTAGCGCCATCTGAGTGACTTCTTGAAATCCCAATCATCACTTCTAAATCGGTCTTGATTGACCCATAGTTCATCTGTAAATTCATATAGGTTTGATTGGCTTGAATGCCTTGTTTGAGCAAATCCATCTTTCGCGGATCGACAATCGTAATGGCGAAAACCAAGCCAGATAATCTAAATAAACTAGAAGACTCACTCATGAAGGAACCTTTCAGTTTTTTGATGTATTCGCCCATCAACATATTACCGATTTCTCGACCATAGGACTCATTGATTTTCGGGATGCTTGATAGTTCGATCAATGCCAATTGGAAGTGTTTATTCGCGTTTACCAATTGGTCTAAATGTAATAATAGTTCCGGTTGACCCAATAAACCATCGATTTCAGAGATATTGATCTTTTGATAACTGCTGGTTTGAACAACATTTAAAGACCCCATAACAATATTTGATGACTTGTCTTCAAAGATCCGTTTTCCAGATTCTTTAACCCAAATATAATAGCCTTGTTTTAATAAACGATAGGTGGTTTTATAAGTTTGCTTACGGGCGGTTAATCCGCTCAATACGCCAAGATATGTTTGTAAGTCTTCGTCTTTAATGAGTTTTCTAAAGTCATCTAAATCGATGGTATTTTGAGGGATACCCGTCATTTGAACGAACTGGTCATTACCCCAAATATAGCGTTCATCGAGATCCATATAGAATAAACCTTCGTCAGATAACTCTAAGGTAGCGATGAATTTTAATCTCATCGATTCGAGGTTTTGTTCAGCGGTTTTGAGTTCCTTTTCAATCGATAATAAGTCGAAATCACTACGTCTTTCACCAATATTGATTCGACCTTTATACTTGCCTAAAATGAATATCGGTTGTTCAACGGTATGTAATAATACGGGTTTGCCTTGATAATTTTGAAACAACATTTCGTGTTCTTCACTCATTTTTGGTTTCGCTATTCTAGGATAATCTTCATAATAGGTTTCCATCGCACGGTTGTTGGTTTCAACCCCATCAAAAGAGGTAATACGGATACTACGATTCACGATATCAAAGAATGCTTTATCTTTAATTTGTTCTAGTGTAAAACCGAATTCTTCACAAAGGCTATCGGACATCTCTTTGATTCTACCTTTATGATCAATCACATAATAAGCATTCCATTTGGTTGCTTTAATGGATTTAATGAATAGATGGTAGTGATTTTTAGTGAATAAACCTTTTCTAAACACGACAATTGAAGTTGCGATAAACACAATTATCGATACCATGCTTAAATACATATAAACCGTTTCTAAGATGGTTCCTGCCACATATGCATCATAAAATAACGCTATCGGGATGTACAACAACATCAAAAAGATGGCGATGACTTGAAAGAAACGATAGGGTTTCTCGTCAATCACACCAATCAAAATGATGAATACCCAAGTACTGAGCGCTAGAATGAACGGAAATAATGGATAGTAAGACACGAAATCACCTCAATTTTATCGGTGCTATATGACATATACCAAAACAATCAGTACACCAACAACGATGAATGCAATCAACATTTTAAGCCAAGGATTCTTATTGGAAAAACTGACGATGCGGTCGGAAAATTTCAATTGACCGAATTTGCGAATTGGGTCTAAAATGAATGAGCCAATTTGAACAATGATTTTTTTCATATAGACCTCCTATTTCATAAACATGTTGAGGTATTCATAGATTTTCTCTTTGTCGTTCGCCTTCAACATGATGCCTTCAATGACAATCGATATGGTGCCAGTTTCTTCTGAAACAACAATGGTTAGTGAGTCAGAAACTTCAGATATACCCAACGCAGCACGATGTCTAGACCCCATGGTCTTATCGTATTTGGTGGTTTCTGATAACACATAATACGCCCCTGCACATCGAATGGTGTCGCCACGAATGATGACTGCGCCATCGTGAAGTGGTGTGAGTGGCGTAAATATATTGATGAGTAGTTCTTTAGATACTTGAGAATTCATTTGAATGGCACGTTCTGCGTATTGATCTAAAGAGCTGTGTTTTTCAATGGTAATCAATGCACCGATATTTTGACTGGACAAATACGTCACAGCTTCTACAATGTGCTGTTTGGTTTCTGCAGAACCCATGGTTGCGACATCACGTTTAGAATCAATCACGAATGCCGATTCAAAACTTTTACGAATGTCTGGGGATAGGATAACCACAAAGATAAGCGGAATCCACTCTTTTACATACCCTAAGATGGTGGCTGATATGACGAGTTCTAATTCTTCAGCACCCCAAGTGATCACGTATAGGAAAACAATGAATAATAACATCCTAAAAACACGCTTGCTACTTAAGAAAAAGCTGAGTAAAAAAAAGACAATCATCCATACAATATAGCCATCTAGTAAGATAAATAACCAATCCGTCATAATTCCACTTCCTTCTCATTAATTATATCATAATATTATAGCGTTGAATCAGGGAATCTCACTGTATTCATTTAGCCTAATAAAGCGAATTTTAGAAGACTTCTATTTTGTAAGAATTTTCAAAAATTATGGACACCAAAGTAAAACCGCTAAATAAAGACATATCTATGTAATCGAGCAATAAAGCGGTAAAAATTAGTTGTTTTTTTCTCTTGCTTTTGATACCGAATACCTTTATAATCAAACATACAAGGAAGGGTGTTTCTATGAACTTATATTCGAAATCCTTAACGGATAAAATCAATCAAGATATCAAACAGTTTTACCCCCACTTATTTCCAATCACAGCAGACATGCATATGGCATTTTCTGGTGTGTCACGCTTGGTTATGTTGGACCGCTACACTCAAAAGGACCTAGCACTTGTCACATTAGGCGTCGGTGACTTGGTTGTTGCAATCATCAAACATGACCCTAAATTCCCAGCGAGAGGGATTGGTTATATCACCAAAATCGAAGAACACCATGTACACATTAAAGTCGAAGAGGAATTCATCGGCCAAATTGGTGACGATCACATCGATGGTGTGGTCAGACGTGAAAAACGTGAAATCGAAAAACCATTGGAACTCTATTATGAACAAATCGCGAAACGCGTCGGTTCAAACTTGGGTGAAGGCGAACCTCAAGCCGTCATCGACGAATTCGTTCATGAATTAAGCAGCTTGCACCTCATTCCAGCAGGCCGTATTTTGTATGGTGCTGGTTCTAAATCCAAAGTAACGTACTTTAACTGTTACGTTATGCCATTCATCGAAGACTCCCGTGAGGGGCTAGCACTTCACCGTAAAGAAGTCATGGAAATCATGGCTAGAGGTGGTGGGGTCGGTACCAACGGTTCTACCTTAAGACCCAAGAATGCCTTAGCCAAAGGTGTGAATGGTAAGTCTTCTGGTTCTGTTTCTTGGCTACATGACTTAGCACAACTTACCCACTTGGTTGAACAAGGTGGTTCTAGACGTGGTGCCCAAATGATCATGTTGGCGGACTGGCATCCAGACATCATTGAATTCATCATCTCGAAGATGCAAAACCCACGCATTCTTCGTTTCCTAATCGATAATAGTAAAGACGAAACCATCATTCGTATGGCGAAGGATAAACTCAAATTCAAACCGTTATCGAATGATAAATTCAATATGTATCAACAAATCATCCAATTATCTGACATCAACTCACACTTTTTCTCTGCATCGGTTGTCGATGAAGCGAAGCGTTTGGTCAGTGATGGCGGTGAATATGATGTCCAAAACCCTGACTTCTTGACTGGTGCGAATATTTCTGTCGCCATTACTAAAGATTTCATGGAAGCCGTTGAAAAAGACGCCATCTATGATTTAAAATTCCCTGACTTAGATGCTTATACCAAAGAACAAAAAGCTTTCTATGATAAAGAATGGAAAAACATTGGTGACGTTCGCGAATTTGAACGTTTAGGCTATCCAAGCCGTGTTTACCATCAAATCAGAGCACGTGAACTTTGGAACTTAATCAACGTTTGTGCTACCTACTCTGCAGAACCTGGTATTTTCTTCATCGATAACGCGAATGATAATACCAACGCGACAGCTTATGGTCAAAAAGTCGTTTGTACAAATCCATGTGGCGAACAACCACTCGCACCATACTCGGTATGTAACCTCGCTGCAATCAACTTAGCCACAATGGTTAACCCTAAAACCCATGAAGTATTATGGGACCAATTGGGTAGAACCGTTCGTAACGCGATTCGCATGCAAGACAATGTCATCGATCAAACTTACTACTTCTTAGAACAAAATAAACAACAAGCCTTGGGCGAACGCCGTATCGGTATGGGTGTCATGGGTCTCCATGACTTACTCATTTACGCAAACAAGCGTTATGGTTCGCACGATGGTAACATCTTAGTCGATCAACTCTTCAAGTTTATCGCAACCAAAGCTTATGAAACTTCAATTGAACTTGCGAAAGAAAAAGGCTCATTCCCATTCTTGGAACAATACGGTTCTAGAGAAGCCTTTGTCAAAGGTCGCTTCATTCAAAAACTCCCTGCCCATGTTCAAAAAGGCATTCTCGAACACGGCATTCGTAACTCACACTTACTCACCATCGCACCTACAGGTTCTACAGGTACCATGGTTGGGGTATCCACCGGTCTTGAACCGTACTTCGCCTTCACTTATTTCCGTAGCGGTCGCTTAGGTAAATACATTGAAGTCAACGCGAATATCGTGGATACATTCCTTGAATTGCACCCTGAATACACCAAAGAAACCTTACCAAACATTTTCGTTCCTGCCATGGAATTAGCGCCTGAAGAACACGCCGATGTCCAATGTATTATTCAATACTGGGTAGACTCCTCTATTTCTAAAACTGTTAACGCGCCTAAAGGTTATACCGTTGAAGAAGTTGAACGCGTCTATATGCGTCTATACAAAGGTGGCGCTAAAGGTGGTACCGTCTATGTCGATGGATCTCGTGATGCCCAAGTCCTCAGTTTGAAGAAGGAATCCGATACCCCAGTTCAAGTTGAACTTTCAGACTTAGGCGTTCAAATGCCTGGCGCTCAAAGCCAAACCCATAACGATGAACTCGCTACACCGTTGCGTAGCGACCGTCAAGACCGTGAAATCGGTGTTGAAGTCGGTAACCTTTGCCCAATCTGCCGTGAAGGTACGGTTCAAGATGTGGGTGGATGTCACACTTGTACCAACTGTGGTGCACAACTTAAATGTGGATTGTAGTATAATTAAGAATAGCCGCGTGCTATTCTTTTTTTTGGTGGTGATATCATGGATAGAGCATTATTGGTGGGTTTAGATTTAGGCGAATATGAGATGAAACAGTCGATGAACGAACTGGCGAGTCTAGCCGAAACCTTAGAGATTCAAGTGATTGATCAATTCGTTCAAAAAGCCAATTTACCCAATGGCCGTACCTACATTGGTACAGGTAAAGTAGAGGAAATCAAGAAGGCCATTGAAGTGCTCGATATCGACATCGTGATTTTTAACGATGAACTATCGCCCGCTCAAATACGAAACCTTGAAAAAGACTTAGAAGTCCAAATCATGGACCGTAGTTTTTTAATTTTACAAATTTTTTCTAAGCGTGCTCAAACCAAGGAAGCTACCCTTGAAGTCACCCTTGCACAACAGCGCTACATGTTGCCAAGACTCATTGGTTTATCCTCTAGTTTGTCTCGTCAAGGTGGTGGTTCTTTCAATGCGAAAGGGGCTGGGGAAACCCAACTCGAACTAGATCGCAGACGTATTGATGCCAACATTACCCAACTCGAACGCGAATTGGATAAGATTAAAAAGGAAAAAGACACCGCGCGTAAACGTCGTCAAAATAATGAAATTCCGATGGTTTCATTGGTTGGTTATACCAACGTTGGTAAATCAGCAACCATGAATGCAATCTTAGATTATATTTTAAAAGTAACGGATAAAAATGTCATTGAAAAAAATATGTTATTCGCGACATTGTCGACCTTTTCCAGACGAATCAAACCAGAGAAAAAACCGGAGTTCATCTTAACCGATACCGTTGGTTTTGTTTCAAGATTACCCCATGATTTGGTGCGTTCTTTTGAGTCTACCTTAAGTGAGGTTAAACATGCCGATTTGATTCTTTATGTGATGGACGGGTCTAGTTCTTTGGCTCCGATGCAGATTGAAACAACCTCTTCTGTTTTGAAAACTTTAGAAGCCGATCAAATCCCTCATCTATATGTGTTAACCCATAAAGATATGATGTTTAATGATCATGTTGGTTACTATCATGACATCGCAATTTCCAATAAATCTTATGAGAATATCGATCGTTTGGTAGACCTCATTTATCAAAAAACCTATGGTAAGAAAATTGTGGTTACATTGAACGTACCGTATAGTGAACATGGGGTTTTACATCACCTTGAAAATGATACCAACATCCTATCAAAAGTCTATACGGATAACGGTACTGAAGTATTGGTCGAATTATACGAAAAACAATTGAAACAATTCATAGCGTTCTATAAGAAGGACATCACACTATAACAAAAACGACCCTGAAATCAAATCAGGGTCATTTCTTTTTGGTTTTCGATTTCTTGATCAAAATAGGTGTTGATAATCTCAACAAATTCTGACCAGGTTTTGACTTTAGAGAGTTTATCCTTGGTTTCTTTGGCGTTGTGTAATCCTTTAAAATACCAGGTACCTTGACCACGCATTTGTAACATCGCGAGGTGTTCACCTTTCAAATCCATCAACGATTTTCCATGTTCTAAAATCATTTGTTTGATTTCAGTTAACGAGGGTCTAGGTGCTTCTTCCCCTGTTTGAAGGTAATGATTGATCTCATAGAAAATCCATGGGTTACCCAAGGCAGCTCTTCCGACCATCACAGCGTCAACACCGGTATAATCTAGCATTCGTTTAGCAGATGGCCCATCTTTGATGTCGCCGTTGCCGATGACTGGAATCTTAACGGCCGCTTTAACCGCTTTAATGACTTCCAAATCTGCTAGCCCTGTATACATTTGGCTACGGGTTCTGCCGTGAATGGTAATCGCGCTTGCACCAGCAGCTTCTGCTTTTCTCGCAATCTCAACCGCGTTGATGCAGGTGTGGTCCCACCCCGCTCGAATTTTAACAGTGACCGGTTTTGACACATTCGCTTTAATGGCTTTGATGATGTCATATACTTTGTCTGGGTCTTTGAGTAGGGCTGCACCAGCTTGAGCGCGTTGTGCTACCTTGGGTACAGGACAGCCCATATTGATGTCGATGATATCGCAATCGGTATGTTGGTCTACATACTTCGCCGCTTCAACCATGGTTTCAATGTCTGATCCAAAGATTTGTTGAGCATAAGGGTGTTCACCTGGTACAGAGGTCAGTAAGTCCTTGGTTTTCTCATTGTCGTGTGTGAGGCCTTTATCGGAGACCATTTCCGCGAAAACGACACCAGCCCCTAAGTTTCTTGATATTAAACGAAACGATGCGTTGGATACCCCCGCCATTGGCGCGAGCACAACATTCGAATCGACTTGTATTTTGTCTATTTTAAATCCCATCTTTATAACAACCTTTCCTTAGTATTGTATCATAACAGTATCATTATTCAACAAAGTTGACACTTGTGGTAAAATGATTCACGAGGTGTATTCATATGAAAGATTATTGTTTAATTTCAACAGCCTATCACGGGGAAGCCCGCATCTATGTGTCTTACAGTCAAGCTTTGGTCGAAAAAGCCCGTACCACCCATGGTACTTGGCCAACCGCATCCGCTGCACTAGGTCGTTTTTTAACCGTATCGGCGATGATGGGGTTAATGGTTAAAGATGGCGAGTCCATTACATTAAAAATCGAAGGGGACGGCCCAATCGAATATATGTTGGTAGAGACCAATGCGAAAGGCGAAGTCCGTGGCGATATTAAAAATCCTGAAGTCTATTTAACTTACAATAGCGGTCCAAAAGCAGGCAAACTCGCTGTGGGTAAAGCCGTTGGTAATGGCTACTTACATGTCACCAAAGATTTGAACATGCGTCACAATTTCACATCGAGTATCGCATTAGAAACCGGTGAAATAGGTGATGACTTTACCTATTATTTCACTTCCTCTGAACAAACGCCTTCTGCGGTTGGTTTAGGGGTATTGGTCAACCCTGACCAATCGATTAAGCACGCTGGTGGTTTCATCATTCAATTGTTACCAAACGCATCTGAACAAACCATCACACAGATTGAAAAAGTACTATCCAATATCCAAGCGGTCACTGAATTATTCGAACAAGGGTTATCGGTGGAAGACATCACCGATATTCTATCGAGTGGTACCGCTAAAAAACTATCTGAACATGACATCGCTTATATCTGTCATTGTTCTAAAGAAAAGTTTGCGAAATCGTTGGAAAAGTTGGATGTTAAAACCCTTCAAACCTTCATCGAAGAAGACCATGGTGCAGAAGTTGTCTGTCACTTTTGTAAGTCTAAATATCACTTTGATGAGGATGAACTCAAAAAAATCCACACAAACAAGCACTAAAAGCCATCCATTGATGGTTTTTTTTAAGCCTTTTGTAAGATTTCAATCTTTTAGCCTTGTTGAAAAGTGATGAAGTGATATAATATTACAAAAGATTGGGAGATGGTCTTATGAAAAAGACCCGATTATGGTGGTTTTTATTGATCTTCTTCCTTACAGGCTGTCAAGCTTTACCGCCTTCATCAGAGGTTCCGTTCGAGTTCACATTCGAAACCGTGGATGAACAAGTATACATCACAGGATATGTCGGGAAGATACCAAAAAATCTAACGCTACCTGCGAAAATGGACGATGATCCCGTCTACGGCATCAAAAAAGATGCCTTTAGACTCGCAAAAGTAGAAAGCATTTTCGTACCGGCTTCAATTGAAGTCATTGAATCCGGGGCCTTTTACGCGGCCAAACTCCATGAGATTACATTCCATAAAGACAGTAAATTAAGACTCATTCAAAGTTACGCATTCGCTTATACAGAACTCATCGAAATTGAAATCCCGGCATCTGTTGTTTCACTTGGTGACTACGCCTTCACCCACAGTACCTTAGAAGAAATTCAATTCAAATCCAACACACAATTAAAAACTATTGGCAAATATGCCTTTTACAATAACGTTTTATTGAATTTCATTGTCCTACCTGAAGGTGTAACCAGTATTGGTGATTACGCTTTTTACGCAGCATTCAAATTGGATTTCGTCACCATCCCAGCCTCTGTCACATCCATTGGTGTGGATGCCTTTGGTTTTACAAGACTGTTAACCCGTATTGAAGTAGATGGAGATAATCTACAGTACAAAGATATTAACGGGGTCCTTTTAAGCAAGGACGGCAAATTACTTATCCATTATCCATCCAATCATCTAGAACGAATTTATACTTTACCTGATTCTGTTACCTTCATTGAAGACCACGCTTTTATGGGTTCTAGAATCGAATCGATAGTATTTTCACCCAACACCCAGTTAAGAACCATCGGTAAAATGGCTTTTAAACAAACCCGGCTTAAAGGTAACATCCATATCCCATCTGGGGTAACCGCCATCTATGAAGAAGCGTTTTTTACCAAAGACATCAAGTCCATTTTCATACCTGATACGGTAACCTCAATTGGTGAGGATGCGTTTGACAAATTCTACATTCAAAATATCTTTGTTGAGTTTGAGGAAAATACCATCAATAAAACCAACGCTTTGAATTTTGTCCTCGGGAATGTCTTTTACGAGGCTATTTATGGTGAAACAGCTCAGTTTTCATACATTCAATTCCCAACTGAGGTCTATGTCTATGAATACATCAACACCCCAGTCACCTATGAAATAACCATTCCAGATACCATCAATGGTTTACCAGTCACCCGTATTTTGACCAGTGCCTTCATGAATACCTTCATCACCAAAGTAACCATTGGTGTCAACGTTGAAGTCATCCATAGCCGTGCCTTTCTAAACGCTGAAAAACTCCAAACCGTTGAGTTTGTCAGTGGATCTAAAATCCAATCGATCAATGGATTCTCATTCTATGGTACCGATGCACTAGATAGTCTCACTTTACCGACTGGTTTGACCACCATTCAGTTTGGGGCGTTTATGAGTAGCGGATTAGAATATATCTATATCCCTAACACCGTGAATAACGTCGCGATGAATGTCTTCTTGGATAACCCAAACCTCACGATATATACCGAGTTTAAGTCCATACCTACGACTTGGGACGCTTCATTTAACCCCGATAATGTGCCACTTGTATATGAATCCACCCCTTAATCCGGGTGGATTTTTTCAAAAAAAGAAGCCTTATTCGGCTTCTTCAAAACGTTTTAATTCCTGTAAAAGCGATTTGAGCGGTAACCCTACAATGGTAAAGAAATCACCACTATAGTGATCAACAAACTGTTCGCCTAACCCTTGAATGGCATAGGAACCCGCTTTATCCATCGGCTCCCCTGTTTTGATATACTCATAGATTTGTAAGTCATTATAGTTTTTCATCCAAACTTCTGACATGGTGAAAAAAACAACTTCTTTTTGACTATTTAGGATACAAACCCCTGTGTATACTTCATGCATGTCGTTGTCTAAGAGTTTGAGCATTCGATAAGCATCGGCTTCATCTTTTGGTTTGCCCAATACTTCACCATCTTTAACAACGATGGTGTCAGCAGCGATGATGATGTCATCGGGATATTGATCGAAAACTGCCTGTGCTTTCTTTTTCGCAAGCATCATGACGATTTTCTCTGGCTTCATTTTTTCTAAAACTGTTTCGTCTACATCAGGCACGACTACCTTAAAAGGTACCCCTGCATCTTCTAGTAGTTTCTTACGTCTGGGTGAATTGCTGGCTAATATGTACATTTTAACCCTCCAGTTAATACATTATAGCATATTGTGAACTACCCACCACTTAAATAGAAGTGGGGGCTTCCTATCCAAACCAGTCTTCACCAGTGACTCAATAGGCTATCCCCGTAGTCCCTACGGTTCTTATTCATTTATAACTGAAATGCTAACTTATACTTTCTAAACCCTTCTTTGTTGATATTGATCGCTGCGTTATGATCTCTATCCAAATGTAACTCACAATTTGAACAATGATAGACTCTCTCAGATAACTTCAAATCTGTTTTGATGTCCCCACAACAGCTACATCTCTTTGACGATGGATACCACTCGTCCATCACCATCAAAGTCTTACCTTGTGTTTCTAACTTGTACTTCAAGAATGATATAAACCTAGTCCAACCAAACCTAGAAATCTGTTTGGCATAATAGGGACTTGTTTGAGACATATCTTTAAGATTTAAACCTTCGACACTCACCAAATCATAACGCTTGGCTATCACGTTAGATAGTTTATGTAGGAAGTCATCTCTTTTATGTCTGATTCTTTCATGTAATAAGGCGATCTCTAATACTTTTTTATGATAGTTATTAGAACTTTGGATTCTTCTAGATAGACTTCTTTGAAGAATACTTAGTTTGTTATAGTCTGTTTGAATATCGGTTGGGTAATCTAGTTTGAATCCTTGATCATCCACAAAAAAATGATTCATCGAGAAATCTAGACCAATCGATGTTTTGATTTCTTGTCTCTTAATCTCTTTCTGGTATTCATAAAGTATCGAGACATAGTACTTACCTGTACTACTCTTAGAAACAGTTACGTTCTTCAAAGACATATCACTAGGTATGGCTCTGTGTTGTTTGATTTTCACTTCACCGAGTTTAGGTAGTTTGATATAACCCTTTAATAGAACGATGTTATTGTTAACAAGGTTGGTTGTATAGCCATAGTCTTGTTTCTTAGAATGAAATTTGGGAAAATCTTGTTTATGATTGAAGAATTGTTTAAAAGCTTTTTCTAGATTGAGTTGCGTATTGGCTAGAGATAATGAGTCGATGACTTTTAGAAATGGATAAGTATCTTTATACTGTGCAGGACGGTTGAATAACATGGTTTTATCAAGTTCATACTGTTTCTGCTTATCTTCTAACATCTTATTCCAGAGAAAGCGATTATGGCCTAGAGTCATATGGATTAAAGTCTTTTGAGATTCATTGGGATAGATACGAAACTTAAAGGCTTTATTCATGTTACATCCTCCATTTCACAGTGTTTATGTATATTGATTATTCAACTATATTATAACATATATTTATAAGGTTTTGTGAAATAAAAATGAAAGAAATAAACCCATCAATTCATCCCGCTACCTGAAGAGGGTGTGGACTTCTTGATTGTGTTGTTAAAAAACGGACAATCCTCAAAAATAATCCAAGCGATTATGATATAATAATGAGTTGAAAAGAGGGGTCTTATGTTAAAAGCCATTCAAGAAAAACTCCATCCTTTCTTAGACCATCCATGGGTTGTATCGGTTTCGACCGGTGTTGATTCCATGGTTCTTTTGGATTTGGTCCGAAGACTCAACCACCCCATCGTGGTGGTACACTTCAACCATCAAAAGCGTATTGAATCGAATACCGAAGCCGAATTCATCCAAAGTTATTGTGAAACGCACCACTTGGATTTACAATACATCAAACTCGAAATCCCTAGTGGTAACTTCCAAGATGAAGCACATCATTTGAGAAAGCAACATCTTGAGGGGGTTGCGAGAACGTATCAAACCCCTTATATTCTCACCGCACATCACGCCAATGACTTGGCTGAGACCGTTTTAATGCGTCTATCGAGGGGATCCAATTTACTTGGTTATGCTGGTCTTCAACCGGTATCTGCACAAGGCGATTTTATTTATCTAAAGCCATTATTGAGTTTTTCAAAAGCGGATTTATACGCTTACGCAAAAAACCATCAAATTCACTTTTTTGAAGACGCTTCAAACCAAGAAAATCTGTATACAAGAAATCGTTATAGAAAACAGATCGTTCCCCAAATGATTGAAGAAAACCCGCAGTTCTTAAACAAGGTGATTCAATACAGTAATCATCTCAATGAAGCCTTTTCCTATATTAGAAAACAATCTAAAAAGTACTTAAGTGTTCATGATAATCATCTTCTATTATCGACATTTTTTTTAGAAGATGTTGTTATTCAGAAAGACATCATCGCCTGCTTATTAGAGTCCAATCAAATCGAATTTAATCAGTTGAAATTAGACAGTATCTTAAGCTTTTTGACCCACAGTGGACCTAACCAATCATTTCAACTCGATGATACCTTGATTTTACGACGCGTTTATCAAAAAGTATCGATCGTTGAAGCCACCCCAAGTAAGCCATTCAACCAAGTCTTGGATTTAGAAGCTTTTAATGTCTTAGAAACTATGGGCTTTGTCACATTTTTAGACGCCCCTAGCAATTCATCTTTTTATGAAATAAAACTATGTTATAATAAATTAGCGTTACCTTTGGTAGCGAGACAACGTCAACCTGGCGATATATTGGAGTTTCCTTACGGTAAAAAGAAACTCAAAGATTACTACATTGACCATAAAATTCCGATGCATATTCGCGATCGAGACATCGTCATTACGGATCAAACCGGGCGCATTTTATCGGTATTAGGTAGGTATTACAACACGTCAAAAGACTTAGATAGCGTCATCAAGCTAAGATATAAGAGGGGGTATTAATGATGAGTATTTATAATGACATTGAAAGAGTATTGGTTAGCCAAGATGAGATTGCAGCCATATGTGAACGCCTTGGGAAGCAAATTACCGCTGATTATCAAGGTAAAGAAAGACCCATCTTACTAGGATTGTTAAAAGGCTGTGTGCCATTTATGTCTGATTTATCCAAACACATCGATTTGCCAATTGAAATCGAATATATGGATGTATCAAGTTACCACGGAAACATCACTTCTTCCGGGGATGTGAAGATTCGTAAAGACATGAACACATCGGTTATGGACCGTGACATTTTGATTGCTGAAGACATCGTCGATACCGGCAAAACCTTAGACACCATCGTTAAATTACTAAGACACCGTGGTGCGAAATCTGTTGAAGTCGTCACGTTACTCGATAAACCCGCAGGACGTGTCATCCCATTTACACCGAAATACATCGGTACCGTTGTCCCTAAAGAATTCGTTGTTGGTTATGGTTTGGATTACAACGAACTGTATCGTAACATCCCATATGTTGGGGTATTAAAACCAGAAATATATAAGAAATAGTGAGGCATTTTCATGCAAGATCCTAAAAACCCGAAAAATATGAAGAAAACCCCGATGAACTATGGCATCTATATTATCGCCATCATAGTTCTATTCGGTTCGTTCTTCTTCATCCAAAATTTATTTAAACCGAGTGCACCAGAGCCACTTACCCCAACTGAGTTTATCGAGAAACTCGATGCTGGAGAATTCGCTGGTATGACCATCAAGTATACCCCAATTGGTGGGGAAGATAACAACGTTTATCGCGTCACCATTTCGGATGCAGAAGGTCCTCAATATGTCTTTGAAATCTTCATGCCAACCTTGAATGACATTCTGTTAACCATCGAACCTACCGATAACATCACATTGGATTACGTGGAAAAGTCCACAGTTACCATTTGGGCTGTCTTAGGGAATATTGTGATTCCTGTCATCTTGGTTATTGGTCTGATCATCTTCTTATACCGCACCATGAGTGGTGGCGGTAACAACAAAGCCTTTGAATTCTCAAAATCTCGTGCTCGTCTTTCCAACAGTAAAGCTGTTACTTTTAAAGATGTTGCCGGCTGTGATGAGGAAAAGACCGAGTTGGTTGAAGTCATCGACTTCTTAAAATTCCCTAGAAAATATAAAGAAATGGGTGCTCGTATCCCTAAAGGTATCCTTTTGGTTGGTTCACCAGGTACTGGTAAAACCTTATTAGCGAAAGCCGTTGCCGGTGAAGCAAGCGTTCCATTCTTCTCCATTTCTGGTTCTGACTTCGTCGAAATGTTCGTCGGTGTCGGTGCTTCACGTGTCAGAGATTTATTTAAGGTTGCGAAAGAAAACGCCCCTTGTATCATCTTCATCGATGAAATTGATGCAGTAGGTCGTCAAAGAGGTGCTGGTATGGGTGGTGGTCACGATGAACGTGAACAAACCCTGAACCAATTGCTCGTTGAAATGGATGGATTCAATCCAAATGCTGGTATCATCATCATGGCTGCGACCAACCGTCCAGACGTTTTAGACCCAGCATTATTAAGACCAGGCCGTTTTGACCGACAAATTACCATTAATTTACCAGATGTTATTGGCAGAGAAGCCATCCTTAAAGTTCACGCAAGAAACAAAAAAGTTTCCCCAGAGGTTAAGTTTGAAGACATTTCTCACCGTATCCCTGGATTCTCCGGCGCTGACATCGAAAACCTATTGAATGAAGCAGCGTTACTCGCTGCTAGAGCCAATCGTAAGATGATTGAATTGTCCGATATCGATGAAGCGGTTGACCGCGTTCTCATGGGACCTGCGAAGAAATCGCGTAAAGTTACCGAAAGAGAACGTCAAGTCATTTCCTACCATGAAGCAGGACATGCAGTCATTGGTATTAAATTAGAAAACGCAAGTATTGTTCAAAAAGTAACCATCATTGCGAGAGGTCGTGCTGGTGGATATAACTTAATGTTACCTAGAGAGGAAGGCTACCTTAGAACAAAGAAAGCCTTACTTGAAGAAATCACTGGTAACTTAGGTGGCCGTGTGGCTGAAGAACTTGTCTTTGGTGACGTGACTACCGGGGCTTATCAAGACTTCCAAACTGCAACCAAAATTGCGAGAGCAATGGTCACTGAGTATGGTATGTCCAATTTAGGTCCAATCCAATACGAATCTCAACAAGGCTCTGTCTTCTTAGGTAGAGACTACTTGAAAGAACGTAATTTCTCCGATCAAGTCGCACTAGAAATCGATAAAGAAGTCCGAGAAATCATCACCAGCTGTTATGAACAAGCCAAACAAATCATCATTGAAAATCGAGCACTACTCGATACCATTACCCATTATCTACTTGAAGTTGAAACCTTGAACAAACAAGATATCGATGAAATTGTAGCGTCTGGTAAACTCGGATGGTGGGAAGAACGCAAGCTTAAAAAAGATGAGCCTGTAAATTCTGATAATCCACTCGATAAAACCGATGAAAATCCATTGGTAAAAGCCGATGAGACTCGATAAGTATCTAAAAGTATCTCGCTTAATCAAACGTAGAACGGTTGCGAAAGACGCTGCTTTAGCGGATTTGATCTACATCAACGATAAAGTGGCGAAACCCGCTTCTACTGTTAAACCTGGCGACACTTTGACACTTCACTTTGGAATAAAAATCCTAACCGTCAAAGTGGTTTCCATTGATATCCCGAAACCCAAATCGGAGGATGTCATGTTTGAACTCATCAGTGAAACAAAAAAGTCGTAACGTAGTTATGGCTTTTTTATTGGGTATCATGTATAATGAATATGCTATTTTTAGGAGGTAACCACATGGATTATACTGAATTAACCGAACAAGAACGTATAAGACGTCAAAAAATGGAAGAATTAAGAGCTAAAGGTGTCGATCCATTTGGTTCACGATTTAACCGCACAACCACAACCCAAGCCATTAGAAACCAATATGAACAATACAGCCACGATGAACTTGAACAAATGCATGTTGAAGTGGTCATTGCCGGTCGTATCATTCGTAAAAGAGACCAAGGTAAGGCAGGTTTCTTACAACTTCAAGACCGCGATTCTAACATTCAAGTGTATGTCAGAAAAGACGCGATTGGCGACGATGCATTTGAAGTCTTCTTAAGCAGTGACTTAGGCGACATTGTTGGTATCAAAGGCTTAGTGTTTAGAACCAAAACCAATGAACTCACCGTTAAGGCGAGTGAATATACCCATTTAACGAAAGCGTTGAGACCACTACCGGACAAGTTCCACGGTCTTCAAGACGTTGAAGAATCCCGTCGTAGACGTTATGTCGACTTAATCGTCAACGAAGAAGCGAGACGCATCGCGATGTTAAGACCAAGAATCATTAGAGAAATTCAAAAATTCTTTGATGGTAGGGGCTTCATCGAAGTCGAAACCCCTGTACTTCACCCAATCCTTGGGGGCGCTGCAGCTAGACCGTTCGTCACACACCACAACACCTTAGATATGCCATTCTATCTACGTATCGCTACCGAATTACCACTTAAACGTCTAATCGTAGGCGGCTTAGAAGCAGTCTATGAAATTGGTCGTTTGTTCCGTAATGAGGGTATGGATGCGAAACATAACCCAGAATTTACCACCATTGAAGCTTACTTAGCGTATTCCGATATGGAAGGTATGATGGATTTGGTTGAAGACGCGATGTCTACCGTTGTGTACAACGTTTTAGGCACTTATGAAATCACTTATGGTGAAAAACAAATCAACATGGCACCAAAATGGGCGAGAGTTCATATGGTTGAAGCGATTAAAAACATCACTGGTGTTGACTTCTTCGAGATTGCTGATTTAGAAACCGCGACTAAGGTTGCGAAAGAAAAACACATCAAAGTTGAAAAACACTACGGTGTAGGACACATCATTCAAGCCTTCTTCGATGAATTCGTTGAAGATACCATCACACAACCCACTTTCGTTTACGGACACCCAATTGAAGTGTCTCCACTAGCGAAAAAGAATGCTCAAAACCCGAGATTCACAGACCGTTTTGAATTGTTCATTGATGGTAGAGAATATGCGAATGCGTTCTCTGAACTCAATGACCCAGTGGATCAAAGAGGCCGTTTTGAGGATCAATTGAAAGAAAAAGAATTGGGTAACGATGAAGCGACTGAAATGGACGTCGATTTCGTAGAAGCCCTTGAATATGGGATGCCACCAGCAGGTGGTCTCGGGATTGGTATCGACAGATTCATTATGCTTATTTGCAACGTGAATAATATCCGCGATGTCATTCTGTTCCCTCACATGAAACACAAACCTTAATAACGACTAAAAGCCCTTAGACATCACATCTAAGGGCTTTTTTTACTGTCTTAATTTTATGCTTTTGAACTGAATCCGTTGAATACAAGGTTTAAAATAATCCCGACAACAGCTGCTAAACTCATGCCTGTAAGAGCTGCAGTTGGTGTCAATTGAATGACTGCACCACCTAAACCTAAAACCAACATGGTTGAGACGATGATCAGGTTTTTCATATTGCCTAAATCGGTTCTATCTTTGATCAATACTTTGACCCCGTTGGCTGCGATTAAACCGTATAATACCACGGTCATTCCACCGATGACTGCCCATGGAATACTTGCGATGAACGCTTGGATGTATCCAAAGAATCCAAGTAGTATCGCAAATACTGCGGCTAATCCTGTTACATAGACTGAACCTACTTTTGTGATGGCTACAACGCCTGTGTTTTCACCATATGTGGTGTTGGCAGGGCCACCAATTGCACCGGCAACAAGGGTTGCAATCCCATCACCTAGTAAAGTCTTATCGAGACCTGGGTCTTTTATAAAGTCATTACCAGTGATTTCACCTAAAACGACATGGTCACCAATGTGTTCTGCAATGGTGACAAACGCAAGCGGTGCGAACACCAATACAGCGTCTAAGTTAATGTCATAAGTACCGAAGATTTGGAAGTTTGGTACTTGGAAGAAGGATACTTCCTTAAAGATTTCAAAATCGACAATACCGAAAAGTACGGCTGCGATATATCCAACGAAAATAGCTAATAGGAATGGTACGATTTTAATGAATCCTTTACCATAAACGGCCATCGCAGATACCGCGATGAATGTGATTAATGCGACTGCAGCAACATCCCCATTGAATGCACCATTCGCTAGTCCAATGTTACTAACTGCGACACCGGCAAGCCCTAAACCAATGATGATGATCATCGGTCCGATGACAACTGGTGGTAATAAATGTTTTAACCAATCACTACCTGCAAAACGAATGATGAGTGCGACCACAATATAAATCAAACCAACCACCATCAAACCGATTAAGCTTGAATCAAATGACCCAGAAGCTGTCGCGGTCGCTGTAATGGTTGTCATATAAGCAAAACTACTACCCAAATAAACAGGCACTTTACCTTTAGTACATAAAATGTAAATTAGAGTACCTAAACCACTGGCTACCAAAGCCACCCCAATGTCTAACCCCGTAATGAGTGGTACAAGTACCGTTGCTCCAAACATCGCGAATACGTGTTGTAAACTAAGTACAACCCATTTCAAAATCGATGATGGTCTTTCTTGAATCCCGACAATCAATTTCTCTTCCATACAGTTCTCCTTTTCTTGAAAAGGCCTTTTAACAAAAAAAGACACCACTGGTGTCCTTTAAATGTATAGGTAAAAATGATTCCGTTACCTTAAAATGCTCACAGGCATCTTTTAAAGGACCTTCACTGTTAGTAGTATATCAAAATTTAAAGAAAGTTCAACCCCCAAAATCACTTTTTACAAAAAGAAAAGCAGACCTCTACAGGACTGCTTCTATCATCACTAAATTAATCCGAGTTCGTCTGCGATATCAAAGAAGATATTGTTGATTGGATAATAATCCATCTCTAATTCTTTGTAGATACCCTCTGTGACGTTATCGAGTTTTTCATGTAGTTCTTTTGGCGCATCCCCTTGTTTTTCAAGGATGGACAAAATCTCATGTTCGATATCGATCAAGGATTGCATATGTTGTTCATTCGGTTCTTCAATTGCACCGATGAGTTCGTTTTGAAAATCCAATGTATCCAATAATAAGATGACGGTTCCCGCATGCTTATTCAACAGTTCAACGTCGCCATTGTAGTCGTGTTCTAATAAGAGTTTGACGTTTTCAAACGCGTCAAATATGTAATAGAACCCAGTTTCAAAAATGTTACTTTCTTCTGGTGACAATGTCTTCTCTTCAATTTTTTTGTTGTACAAGAATTCTAATACCTCAATGACGTATTTAAAACGTTCATAGATATTGGAGTTCGATGTTTTCAACCCTTCGACCAAATCGCTAGTCTCGATGATCCAGTTAGCGTAATCGTGATATAGTGCATCAATCATAGTTCACACCTCCGACTTAATATAATTATACAAATAATTCCTAACTTATCAATACTTTTACAAAAATAATACATGAGGAGAAAATTTATCTCATTTTATGGGATGTTTCACAAATCACTTTGATTTGAAAATCAAAATAGATTTGTTATGATTAAGTCAGGATTCTTAAAGGAGAAAACAATAATGTTAAAAAATAAAGTGTATGATGCGCGATTTTTGACCCCATTGATGATCGTCATCACCTATGTATGGATTCAATTATTTAACCTGTCTGGCATAGGGGTAAATGCCGGTATGGTCTATCAAATGATTTTGGTTTTATATGTGTTTTTCTTAACGTTTTATAAGCAGATCAAACCACTTCAAAAATTATACTTAGTCTTAGGTATCTTATTTTGCTTAATTGGGGATATGGCGCTATCTCGCGCTTTTGATACACCTAACGGTTATCGTTTACCGATTGGTATGGGTCTATTTTTTATTGGTCACGTGAATTTTATCTTAGGCATTTTCAGCTTTAGAAAACCCAAAATAAAGTCTTTTAGAACCAACTTTTTAATCGTCTTTTCTGTGATTGTTTTGTTATTCGTATTTACCGTATTTAATCCGGATGAACTGTTGTTATCCATCTTAGCAATCGTGTACGCGGTTGCGTTAGGCATTGGATTAACCTTAGGATTATCCATGAAGGATAACCCTATCTATCGTTTCCTCGCGTGGGGGTATGGTATCTTTATATTTTCTGACTGGTTGATTGCAATCAGAGCCATCAAAGGTTGGAACACCCCTGATCTAATCAATAATCAAGGGGTTTGGTTAACCTATATTGTTGCGTTGTCTTTAATTTGTTATTCAATCGTCCACCTCAATCGCTCTATAAACAAATAACCACCCCAGTTTTGACAGTAAAAAGTGTAGAATGTTAAAAGAAATATATTCAAGGGATGTTTTCTTTTGTGCCTTATAATGAAGCCATAAAGGAGAAATAACATGAAAAAAACACTTTTATTGATTGGCGCATTATTACTTACAGGGTTCCTAACAGTCGGTATATTCGCTGCTAGCACCCCAACCACTATGACATCTACATCTTTGGATTTAGAAGACAGTTACACTTTAGAGGAAATGTTGAACATCACATTACTCGATGAGTTAAAAGCGAAAGCAACCTATGAGGCAATCATCGATACATATGGTGAAGTTAAACCATTCACTCGTATTGTATTGGCTGAACAACGTCACATTGACGCGCTACTTGTATTATTTAACACTTATGGTTTTGAAGTGCCTGCCTTTGATTCAAGCACCGTTGTAGTTCCAGAATCACTCACTGCAGCACTTGAAGCTGGTGTACAAGCTGAAGTCGATAATATCGCTTTATACGACGCATTCTTAAGCCAAACCGATTTACCTGAGGATGTTGTTACGACATTTACGGCATTACAACGTGCATCAGAAAATCACTTAAGAGCATTCAATCGTGGTTTAGTTGGATCACAAATCCAAAATTTCGGACAACAAATTCGTAACCAATTTGGTAAACTTGGATTCAAAGGTAACGGCCATAAAGGCAACAAATAGTTTTTAGGTAACAAAAAGACCTGGTCAAAATGATCAGGTCTTATTTTTATATGTGTGTTAAGATTAAGCCTTGTTAACGGATCCGAACATGGTTAATTTTTCTCTAACCACTTTCTTGATTGCTTCAACGCCTGGTGCTAATAATTTACGTGGGTCAAAGCCTTTGGATTCTAAGTCTTTACCAGCTTCGATGTATTTACGTGTAGCTTCAGCGAATGCCAATTGTAATTCAGTGTTAACGTTGATCTTTGTAACGCCTAAAGAGATCGCTTTTTTGATCATGTGTTCAGGAATACCTGTACCACCGTGTAATACTAGAGGTACTCTGTTGGTGACTCTTTGTACTTCTTGTAGTACATCGAAGTCTAAGCCTTTCCAGTTTGCAGGGTATTTACCGTGGATGTTACCAATACCTGCTGCGAATAGGTCAACACCTAAGGACGCGATGAGTTCGCATTCTTTTGGATCAGCCAATTCACCTGCACCAATGACGCCGTCTTCTTCGCCGCCGATGGAACCAACTTCAGCTTCAACAGACACGCCTTTTGCGTGGCAAGCTGCGACGATTTCTCTGGTCTTTTCAACGTTTTCAGCGATTGGATAATGAGAACCGTCAAACATGATGGATGTGAATCCGGATTCTAATGCTTTGTATGCACCTTCATAAGTACCATGGTCTAGATGTACAGCTACTGGTACTGTGATGCCTTGTGACGCGATCAATTCTTTGACCATCGCCATGACTAAACGATAACCACCCATGTACTTAGCTGCGCCTTCAGATACGCCTAAGATGATTGGGGAGTTCAATTCTTGTGCAACTTGTAGGGTTGCTTTTGTCCATTCAAGGTTGTTGATGTTGATTTGAGCGACGCCATAACCGTTATCTCTAGCCTTGATTAACATTTCTTTTGCAGAAACTAATGCCATTTTTATGTCCTCCTAGATTTATTGTAATGTCCATTATGTATTATACGCTTAATTGCCTTATTTTACAAATAAGTAATGCGTGAAAACGATTATCATTTGTCTTGTTTATTCAGAATTGCTGCTTCGATGAATCCTTTAAAAATTGGATGAGGGCGAAGTGGTCTAGATAAGAACTCTGGATGGAACTGACAAGCGATAAAGAATGGGTGTTCAGGAATTTCAATCATCTCGACTAAGTTGAGTTTTTCGTGTAATCCAGAGAAAACCATGCCATAAGATTCAAAAGCTTCACGATAGGCATTATTGAACTCATAACGGTGGCGATGTCTTTCTTCAATGACATCTTTTTGATAGAGCTTTTGAGCCAATGTATTTGGTTTGATATGACAGGTGTATAACCCTAAGCGTTGTGTCCCACCCAAATCTTTGGAGAGGTCTTGTGAATGCATCAAATCGATGATTGGATATTTGGTTGCAGGATCGATTTCAGTCGTTGTTGCTAGCCCAATACCCATGACATTTCTCGCAAACTCAATCGAAGCGAGTTGTAAACCATAACAAATGCCAAAGAATGGTACGTTGTGGGTTCTCGCGTATTGAATGGCTGCCATTTTACCTTCGGTAGCACGTTCACCAAAGCCCCCCGGTACCAAGACACCGTCAGAACCGGCCAACACTTCCTTCACATTTTCTGTATTGATTTTTTCTGCATTTAGATACTTGATGTTGATGTTTTTACCAAAGTGATAACCTGCATGTTTTAAGGATTCAGAAACCGATAAATACGCATCATGAAGGCTGACATATTTACCTACCAATGCGATGTTGATGGTATCTTTTGCATGTTCAATCTTATGAATCAAATCCATCCACGGGGATAAATCAGCTTCCATCTTAGGTTCTAATTCAAAGTGTTCTAAAATCAAATCATCGATTTTTTGAGCCTTCAAGTTCGGAATGGTTTTATACAAGACATCGACATCGACCGATTCAAATACGTGGTCTGTTTCTACGTCACAAAATAACGCAATCTTTTCTTTGGTCGATTTCGCAACCGGTACTTCACTTCTTAAAACGATCATATCCGGTGAAATCCCTAAAGATCTCAACTCTTTAACCGAGTGTTGGGTCGGTTTGGTTTTAATTTCATTCGCTGCTCTTAAATATGGTAACAAGGTGGTGTGGATGTATAACGTGTTTTTATGCCCAAAATCACGTCTGGCTTGTCGGATGGCTTCTAAAAAAGGGAGCGATTCAATGTCCCCAACGGTCCCACCAATTTCAGTGATGACCACATCCGCTTTAGATGATAAAGCAACCCGTTTCAAACGGTCTTTGATTTCATTCGTGATGTGTGGAATGACTTGGATGGTTGCGCCAAGGTAAACACCTTTACGTTCTTTATCGATGACGGTTTGATAGATTTTCCCTGTGGTTACTGAGGAATCTTTCGATAAGTTTTCATCGATGAAGCGTTCATAATGTCCTAAATCGAGGTCTGTTTCACAACCGTCATCGGTAACAAACACCTCACCATGTTGGTAAGGCGACAATGTGCCTGGGTCGACGTTGATGTATGGGTCGAATTTTTGCATGAATACTTTGAGTCCACGACTCTTGAGTAGCTGTCCAACCGTGGACGCCATAATGCCTTTACCAAGCGATGAAACGACACCGCCGGTAACGA
This sequence comes from Paracholeplasma manati, assembly GCF_025742995.1. NCBI lineage: Bacteria > Bacillati > Mycoplasmatota > Mollicutes > Acholeplasmatales > Acholeplasmataceae > Paracholeplasma > Paracholeplasma manati. The sequence continues at coordinate 246,830 of NZ_JAOVQM010000001.1, forward strand.
AAATAAACTTTGTTTTCATCTCTTCACCTCGAAAAATATAAAATAAAAAGGTCTCCCTTTACAGGAGACCTTATATGAGTTGCCCTTCTTAATTATATCAAATAAAAATCGGTGAAGCAACGAGAATTTTACTTGTCGTACATGTCTTCGTAATCGTCCATGATTTCGTTGTAATCATCGTCGTCGAAGTCAATGTCTTCTTCATCTTCAATGATGATGGCGTCTTCTTCGTCAAGTAGTAAGTCTTCCTCTTCTTCATCGTCAGGAAGGATACCATCTTCTTCTTCATCGTCTTCTTCATCATCTTTGAGTTCGATTTCGTCTTCTTCAGGAATATAGTAGTCGTCAACAGTCAATGTGTCGTCTTCTTCTTCCTCTACCACTTCTTCAGTGGTGTTGAAGTAAGAACCATCTTTATCCCAAAGTTCAAGGTTATTTTCTTTTAGATCCCATTCATCATTGCCACAAAAAACGAATTTTGCTGACAAGGTCATGTCAATGTATAGTTGTGTTAATTTTTCAGTGTCTTCTTTAGAGATTTCTTTAAGTGATGCCACTGATTCTAATAAATCGTAGATATTCTTTTTGCCTTCTGATCTTAAAATCTCTTCAGCAATTTCAACCATGGATTTGTTTACATACGTTTGTTTAGCCATAGTTTCCTCCTAAAATACTATATTATTGTATACGATGTGCTATGTTTTTGCAAGACTTTTATTTGAATAATCGAAATTGCACGATTTTCTCGGTGGTAACGCCTTCGATTTGATGGCGATAGCCAATTTCAATCAAATCTGGCGTTACAATTAAGTCGTGTGTTTCGACAATAGACTTAAATAGGATGCCTTCTTGACGATAATACCCCATCGTTCTCTGATGGGGAATATACGATTCTTGGAAAGAAACTTCGCCAGTGCGTCTGATTAAAACCTCGTTTAAATTGTAATAAACGGTGACGAGGCTAGCGGTGTTTGGATCCTGATATGTGATTTTTCCTGGTTCAAAAGTTGAATCGACTTGAAAGCTTTCTATTTGTCCGTCAGTAGTGATTGTTAGGATCATGCCATCAAGATTCTAGCTAAGACGATGATAGCTAAAATAACGACCACGATGATGAGTAACTTCATCATCTTTTTCGCGATTGCGAACACACCGAAAATGATGACTACAGCAAGGCCTAGGGTGCCAAGAATCTTCATCCATTCAGGTAGCGGCATGATGACGTCGTTGTAGAAGTTAAGAGCGAGCCCATCAAAATCTACCAATTCTTCCAACATGCTGTCTAAATCCCCGAAAATACTCATTAAGAATGCCCAAATTTGATCTAGAATTTCCATATACAATTTCTCCTTATTCGTACTTTTGTCTATTATTCAGTGCGAGTTCTAGGGTGTGATCATCCGCGAAACTTAAATCCGCACCGACTGGAATGCCATATGCAATACGAGAAACCTTGATGCCTTTAGGTTTGAGTAATTCTTTTAAGTACTGTGCGGTGAGTTCCCCTTCCACAGTACCTGCCAAAGACAGGATGATTTCTTCAATCCCATTCAATCGTTGAAACAATGATTCAATGTTTAAATCTTCTGGGCCAATGCCTCTAGAAAAATCAATTGAACCCCCCAATACATGGTATAGCCCATGGTAGATTGGGTTGCGTTCCAAGACGAACACATCTTTGTCTTCCGAAACCACCATGATGGTGTTTCGTTCACGGTTAAGGTCTTCACAAATAGGGCAGTGGCTTTCCATTAAGGTACCACACACTGGACAATGTGAGATGTTTTGTTTCGCTTCAACCAAATGTTGGCTGAATGCGTCGATTTGATTTTTTTCAATCGTAGAGATGGTATAAAGTGCCAATCGTTCTGCGGTCTTTTTACCAATGCCAGGAAATTTTTTAAAATCTTCTACGAGTTTTAAAAAACTTTCAGGGTATTTCATTAGAATCCGCCAAACCCCATACCAGCTGTGAATTTGCTCATTTCTTGGTTGGTGGTCTTATCCACGACTTCAACCGCGTTATTGATGGCTGCTAAAATCGCGTCTTGTAACATTTCGACATCTTCCAGTAACTCTTCAGAAATCTTAATGTCGACCACTTGATGAGAACCTAACATGACCACTCTAACACCTGAAGCGGTGCCCGTAAATTCGGTCATTTGTAATCTTTCTTGGGTTTCTTGCATCTCTTTTTGAATCTTTTGTAACTTTTTAATCATGCCTGCGTTCATTATATTTACTCCTTTATCATGACTTTGTCTTTGCCAAAGAAATCAATGGCTAAGGATACAGATCCTGGTTGCCAAGACTCTTCTACGGCTTCATATAAACCTAAATCGAGTTTAGGTAAGGTTGGTTTTTTGTTGCCATCACGCCATTGTTTTGCAAAACTGTCAAACAATACTTGCCATGAAGCTTCATCGATACAAATGTAATCATCGATGAGTTTGGTTTTACTATTCAGAATTTCAAATACCAACTGTTTTGTGTTTGGTTTTAACATCATTTGACAATTGATTTTATCTGGATAGACCAAGAGAATTTCTTTATCGCTGGCTGCTACCAACTTGCCTTCATGTAACAACATGGCTGCGGCTTGTAGTTTCGCATCCTTGATTTGTGGGAGTCGTTCCCACCCTTTTAATAACAAGGCTTTTTTATCAATATTGGCGTTTTGTAGTAGTCTTTCGACATCTTGGACAGTGACCAATGGTTTTTTATCCGAAATGGTGGGTTCAGGACTGGTTGGTTCGATGGATTCTTTTTCTTCGACCACGCGTCTGATTTCTCGAGGGGCTGTCTTCAATTTGGAAATGTCAAATTCTAATCCTTTAATGCGTTCTTGAAGGCCTTGGAGTTGTTCTTGATATTGGATACGGTCCATATTTTGATGGTCAATCATCTTCACAATTGCAAGTTCAAGATAGGCACGTTTTTGATTGCTCCACTTGATATCATTTTGTGTACCATTAAGCACTTCAAGGTAGAAGTAAATGCGGTCATTGGAATATTGTTTTGACAAATCTTCCACATATTTGGTTGGTCGAATGGCGTCAAATACGACATTCTTTTCAATCAATAAGTCTCTTAGTGTGGCAATTAAATCTGAAACTATCTTGTTCACTTCTTTACCATCTTCGATCATGTCGTTGAGTAAAGAAAAGGCTTCAGTGGTTTTTTTATGGTAGATAAAATCCAACAATTGAATCAGATTTTGTTTAGATACGCTGCCTGATACGGCGTAAATATCTTCTTCGGTGACGTTTTCGTCAGCGAATGAAATGGCTTGGTCTAATAAACTGAGTGCGTCTCTAAGTCCGCCTTCAGCGTATCGCGCAACTTCGCGAATGGCTTCATCTGTGATTTTGATGTTTTCGATGTCGCGAATTTCTTTGAGTTTTTTCTCGATATCGGATGGTGAAATCCCTCTAAAATCGAAGCGTTGGCATCTCGATAAAATCGTGGATGGAATCTTATTTGGTTCGGTGGTTGCGAGAATGAAAATGACGTGTTTAGGTGGTTCTTCCAATGTCTTTAACAAGGCATTGAATGCACCAGTAGATAACATGTGCACTTCATCGATGATATATACTTTGAACTTACCCATACTTGGTAAGTATTTGACTTTTTCTCTTAAATCTCGGATTTCATCCACACCATTGTTGGATGCGGCGTCTATTTCAACGACATCGCCAATGGTATTGGATTGGATGGCTTTACAAGTCGCACATTCACCACAAGCATCCTTGATAGGGGCTTTCTCGCAGTTGACTGCTTTAGCCAAAATTTTCGCGATACTGGTTTTACCGGTACCACGAGGTCCACTGAATAAATAGGCATGTGCAATTTTGTCATGTAACAAGGCATTTTGTAATGTCTTGACGATGACTTCTTGTCCGGCTACTTCTTTAAATGTTCTGGGTCTATACGTTCTGTATAACGCTTGATAGGACATATCGCACACTCCTTTGCTTTTGTATTATATCATATATGATATGAATTGTTACTTGCCTAAACAAAATTTAGAAAATAATTCGCTGATTAAATCTTCAGGATGATAATCCCCTGTGATTTCACCTAGGGTTTGCCACGCTTTCTTTAAATCTATCTCAGTCATATCGATTGGCATATCAATCATAATCGCGTTTAAAACATCATCCAAGGATTGAATGGTTTCTTTAATTTTGCCAATATGACGCATGTTTGAGATGACATTGAAGTCTTTTTCTTGGATATCTTCCATACCCAATACTTTGACGATTTCTTTTTCTAAATCCATTAAACCTTCTTTGGTTAATGTGGATAAGCTCAACATATGGATATCTAAATCAATGGCTTTACTTAAATCATTTTTATTGCCAACAATGATGCGTTTTTTGTCTTTAGTTGCGTCGAGTAATTCAATATCTTCTTTAGATATCTTTCGGCTTTGGTCTAAAACCAATATGATCAATTCCGCTTCATCAATGGCTTTTTTGGAACGATCCACACCGATTTTTTCAACCACATCGATGGTTTCTCTAATACCAGCTGTATCTATCAAATTGAGGGTAATATTACCAATGTTGATGTAAGCTTCAATGGTATCTCTGGTGGTACCTTCAATGTCTGTGACAATCGCTCTTTCCTCGTTTAAAAGGGCGTTTAGTAATGAGCTTTTACCTACATTTGGTTTACCGACAATCGCCGTTTTAACCCCTTCACGCATGATTTTACCTTTATTAGAATCATCCAATAAGCGGATGAGTTTTTGTCTGATTTCGATGACTTCTGGTTTGATCAATTCATTGCCCATGGTGGTTGCGTCATCGTATTCTGGATAATCGATATTCACTTCGATTTGTGCAATGATATTGAGCAGTTCACCACGGATGTTTTCAATGCCTTTTTTGATGTCACCACGAAGACCGGATAATGCCAATTTCATCGCGTTTTCGTTTTTTGCGTGAATGAGGTCCATGATGGCTTCTGCTTGAGTTAAATCGATGCGTCCATTGACATAAGCACGCTTGGAAAATTCGCCTGGTTCGGCCAGTTTGATACCCGTTTCTAATACACGCTCAAGTACTTTTTGAGTCACTAAAATACCCCCGTGACACGAGATTTCAACGGTGTCTTCGGCGGTAAATGTTTTAGGGGCTTTCATGACGGTAACCATGACTTCATCGATGACGTTGCCGAGTTTATCGGTGATGTGTCCATAGGTGACTGTATGACTCTTCATTTTTAGTAAGTTTCTGCCTTTGAATACTTGATTAGCTAGTCTGATCGACTCACTACCTGAGATTCGAATAATCGCGATGCCGGCAGTGCCAAATGGCGTCGCAATCGCAGCGATGGTATCGTAAATCATGTCATCACATCCTATGAAATATTATACAACATTCACCCCTAAAAATAAGAAAAAAACGCAGTTTTGCGTTTCTCTCATATAGATTATTATGCGTGACGTCGCTTGTCGTCGTCTTCGATGTCGATTTCACTTTCAAGGAAATCGTGGTGTACGTGTGGAATGAATGGGTTGATTCCGCGTTTGATATCTCTTAAATATATAAACAGTACCAAGAATGTGCCAAAAATAATGGACGTAAAATAGTAGCCTGATCCAGCGACCAATCCCATCATTGCTGTTGCCCAAATGGTTGCAGCTGTGGTTAAACCAATGATAGTTTTTCCACCTTTCATAATGACCCCTGCGCCGATGAAACCGACGCCTGGTAAAACTTGTGCAATCAGTCTTTGGTTATCGGCAGATGAGTCTCCGCCTTGTGCTTTATACATGTAGATTTGAACAATCCCAATCACTGCGGTACTCATTGCAATTAAAATATGAGCGGAAATCCCTGCAGATTTGCCAATATTTTGTCTTTCTAATCCAATCATAAATCCAAAAAAGAGCGCAATCGCCATTGGAAATACGACTGTAAGCCAAAATTCGCCACTTTGAAACACTTGTAATTCAATTTCGAACGGTGTCATTTTTCTTTGTTCCTTTCCTCATAGATTTCATTAAAATCGTATTTTTTGTCTTCGTATTGATAGCCCAATACGGCATTTAAATTGACATTTTCTGCTGCTTTGAAAATCGATTGATCGACTTCCGGATGAATCTTTCTCATGTCAGCGATGAGGTTTTTAATCTCTCTGCGCTTCGATGATGTTTTGCTTGCAACCACGGTACAACCACAGTTCATGGATTGAATACCATTGGTCTTGGTGAATCTTAAGATATCCGCTTCTTTGATATAGAACAGTGGTCTAATCAACTCGATATCTTCGAAGTTATCAGCGGTGATTTTCGGTACCATGGTTTTGAATTGTCCACCATATAAAACATTGAGCATGGTGGTTTCAATGACGTCATCAAAATGATGTCCTAGTGCTAATTTATTACAGCCCAATTCTTGTGCAGCGTTGTATAAAAATCCGCGACGCATTCTTGCACACATATAGCATGGGTTGTCTGAAGCAATCTTGCCTGCAACTGCGAATACATTGGATTTTTTAATGACCAATGGGATGTTTAAGTATTTACAGTTAGACTCTAATAAGGCTAGGTTGATGGGTGCGAACCCAGGGTCCATAGCGAGATAAACCACGTCAAACTTAACGATGGAGTGTCTATGTAATTCTTGAAATAGTTTCGCCATCAACAAGGAATCTTTACCACCCGATATACCAACAGCGACTTTATCGCCTTCTTCAACCAGCTTGTAATCCTTAACGGCTTTGATGAATTTTGCCCAAATTTCTTTTCGATAAGACTTAATAATACTGCGTTCGATTTGTTCTAATGATTGTAATGGTTCTGTGACGACTATGCGCTCACATACCTCTCTAATTTCCATCTTGATCCCTACTTACTTTAATGCGTTGATGTACTCATTTGTACGAGCAATGAAACGATCTAATTCTGCCCATGAATCGAGTTTAGCACCAGATGCTTTCGCATGTCCACCGCCACCAAACTCATTGGCTAGAGGTGCGATGACAGGACCGTTAGAGCGCAATCTAATGCGAATTTCCGAACCTGGATATTCTAAGATGATTGCCCAAACCGGATAGCCTTCAATGCCACCAATCACAGAAACCATCGATGCTGCTTGTTCGTCTGTAACGTTGAACGATTCAATGGTTTTACGGTCCAAAGTAACATAGATAAACCCAGCGTCTGTCATCTTAAAGTTAGATAATACATAACCTTTTAAACGAATCATATTTAAGGATTCAATGGAGAGTTTGCTATCAACAAATTCAACATCGACCCCATGGGTTAATAACATTCCCGCAATTTCATGGGTTTGTTTAGAAACCCCTCTAAAGCGGAATCGGCCTGTATCGGTTAAGATACCTACATACATTGCTAAGGCACCTTCATAACCTAACTTTAATTCTTTTTTATAAGTCTTATAGAAGTGTGCAATCATTTGGGCACAAGATGGATAAGAAGTGTCTACCCATTTGTATTTACCATAATCATTGACTGGAATATGGTGGTCAATCTTAATGGTTTCTTTACCTAAGTTGTAACGCTTGTCTGATATTCTTTCTTCTGTGGCTGTATCCACAACAATGGATAAAGCACCTTCATATAACGCATCTTCGATTTTGTCTGGTGTCCCTACAAAACTGACAAAGTCGGAGGTCTCTCCAACCACATAGACTTCCTTGTTAGGGAACGAGTTTTGGATGATGCTCTTTAAACCAAATTGTGCCCCGTAGCAGTCACCGTCTGGTCTTTGATGACCATGGATGATGATACGGTCGTATTCTTTAATTTTCTTGATGATGATTGGATTAATCATATTAGTTATTCTCCTTTAATAATTGTTTGTAATCTGCGATGACTTCATCGACTTGTGTCCAAGATTGAAGGCTTGCACCACACGCTTGTTCATGGCCGCCTCCACCATATTTTTTCGCAATATCGACAATCTTGATACCACGACTTCTAAATTCACCTAATATGATGTTCTTCTCTGCATCATACGTGAAGTTCAACCAAATCTTGATGGTGTCAATACCAGCAGCAAGATTTACCATCCCGCGAGATACGGTGAACACATCGACATCGAATTTATCAAAGACTTCTTTGTCATTCTTTAAATATGCAACCCCATCTTCAAAGACAAAACGATTGGAAAAATAATTTTTCATTTGTTTTGATTCTAAGGTTTCCACATATAAGAAATCATAAAGCTCGGTGGTTTTCGCCCCAAATCCTGTGAGCATCGAAGCGATTAAGAATACACGTTCTGGTTTGTGCATCCATTGGAATCTACCAGTATCTGTAACCATGCCCGCGTACAAGAACGAAGCCGCTCTTGGATTGATTTTTAAGTTGAGTTCTAATGCCATGTCTGTGATGAGTTCAGCACAAGCACTGAAGGTTGAATCGGATAAAACTAAAGTGGCATTTTCGATGTCACAAGCATTTTTATGGTGGTCAATGACAATCACTTCTTTTGCAAGTTTATAGCGGTCATCCGATACCATATGTTTAACCGCCACATCTAAGATAAATACCAACGCGTCTGCATACAATTCATCTGGTATGGATTGCATATCATTTTCCATATCAAAACGGTTTTGATCACCGACGACAAATATATGTTTATTTGGGAAATTCTCAACCAATATTTCTTTGAGTCCGACTTGTGATCCGATCGCGTCAAAATCTGGTTTGGAATGTCTATGAATGATGATGGTTTGATACCCCATCACTTTGGCTAAAATGTCTTCATACATGTTTTTTTCAAGCCCTTTCTAGGTGTATAAGGCGTGATTTCTCATTAAGTGCCTTATAATAGTATATCACTAATGCCGGCGATAATAAAGTGACATATCGTGTGTATGTGCGAACGCATGCGTGAAAATCGTTGTCTTTTTAATCTATTGTGTTATAATTTAAATGTATGAAAATCGTTATGAAAGGAAGATACAATGACTAAGTACGTTTATTTGTTCAAAGAAGGACAAGCAAGCATGAAAAACCTACTTGGTGGTAAAGGTGCGAACCTTGCGGAAATGACCAATTTAGGTCTACCAGTTCCTCAAGGATTTACAGTTACGACTGAAGCCTGCATCCAATACTACAAAGATGGTAAAAAGATTGCTCCAGAAGTTGTAGAACAAATCTTTGCCGCTTTAGAAAAGACTGAAGCAGAATTTGGCAAGAAATTCGGGGATGCGAAAAACCCATTCCTAGTATCTGTACGTTCCGGTGCTAGAGCATCTATGCCAGGGATGATGGATACCATTTTAAATCTAGGTTTAACCGATGAAGCCGTGGAGGGTTTAGCAAAACTCACCGATAACCCACGTTTTGCTTATGACTCTTATAGAAGATTCATCCAAATGTTTGCTGACGTTGTCATGGAAATTGACAAGATCAACTTCGAACATTTACTAGAAGCAATGAAAGAAGCAAAAGGTGTTCATCTAGATACTGAACTAGATGCCGAAGACCTTAAGAACCTCGTTGGACAATTCAAGGTTAAATACCAAGAATTGAAGGGAGAACCTTTCCCTCAAGATCCAAAAGTTCAATTAATTGAAGCAGTTCAAGCGGTATTCAGATCTTGGGACAACCCAAGAGCGAACACTTACCGTATGTTAAACCACATTCCTTATGAATGGGGTACAGCGGTCAACGTTCAAGGCATGGTGTTTGGTAACATGGGTCAAGACTCCGGTACAGGGGTTGCGTTCTCAAGAAACCCAGCTAACGGTGACAGAGTATTATACGGTGAATACCTATTTAACGCACAAGGTGAAGACGTTGTTGCGGGTATCCGTACACCAAAACCAATCGCTGAATTGAAGAAAGAAAACGAAGCATTATACGAAGAATTCGATCGTATTGCGACTAAACTTGAAGCACACTACAGAGATATGCAAGACATGGAATTTACCATTGAAAAAGGCAAATTATACATGTTACAAACTCGTAACGGTAAGAGAACCGCTCAAGCCGCTGTGAAAATTGCGATCGATTTAGTGAACGAAGGCGTATTAACTAAGGAAGAAGCCCTTTTAAAGGTTGAACCTTCTCAATTAGATGCCTTACTACACCCTACATTTGATCCTAAAGCCTTAAAAGCTGCTAAGCCAATCACTCAAGGTCTTGCTGCATCTCCAGGTGCTGCATACGGTAGAGTTGTGTTTACTGCTGAAAGAGCTGCTGAATTGGTTAAAAAAGACAAACTTCCAGTCGTTTTAGTTAGACAAGAAACCTCACCTGAAGATATCGAAGGTATGGTTGTCTCTGCTGGTATCTTAACCGCTCGTGGCGGTATGACCTCTCACGCTGCCGTTGTTGCACGTGGTATGGGTACATGCTGTGTTGCAGGTGCTGGTGAAGTTAAAGTCAATGAACATGGTAAATTCTTCACCATTAACGGCAAACGTTATAACGAAGGTGACTATATTTCCATCGACGGATCTACTGGTTATGTTTATGGCGAAAAGATTGCGACTACAGAAGCGGTTGTTTCTGGTGACTTCGCAACCCTTATGTCATGGGCTGACGAAATCCGTGTATTAAAAGTTAGAACCAACGCTGACACCCCAAGAGACGCTCATCAAGCGCGTGTATTCGGTGCTGAAGGTATTGGTCTATGCCGTACTGAACATATGTTCTTCGAATCTTCTCGTATTAAAGCAATGCGTGAAATGATCGTGGCTAAGAACCTTAAAGAAAGAGAAGTTGCCCTTGCTAAGTTATTACCGATGCAAAGAGAAGACTTCATCAAACTTTACAAGGAAATGGAAGGCTATGCCGTTACCGTTAGATACTTAGACCCACCTCTACATGAATTCGTGCCTCATACAGACGCTGAAATCGCTGATTTAGCGAAAGAAATGGGCTTACCATTCGAAGAATTGAAGAGAACCATTGAAGACTTACATGAAACCAACCCAATGTTAGGTCACCGTGGGGTTAGACTTTCGATTACTTACCCTGAAATTGCAGTGATGCAAACCAAGGCTGTCATCGAAGCGGCTATCCAAGTGACTAAAGAAGGTTTACATGTAGAACCAGAAATCATGATTCCTTTAATCGGTGAATTGAAAGAATTCAAGTTTGTTAAAGACATCGTTGTGAAGACTGCAGATGAACTTATTAAAGCATCCGGATTAAAGATTAAGTACTTAGTCGGTACCATGATTGAAATCCCAAGAGCTGCTTTATTAGCCGATGAAATCGCTAAAGAAGCTGAATTCTTCTCCTTCGGAACCAACGACTTAACTCAAATGACATTCGGCTTCAGCCGTGATGACGCTGGTAAGTTCTTACCTGATTACTACAAGACCAAGATTTTTGAATCTGACCCATTTGCTCATATCGACCAAAGAGGCGTTGGTAAACTCATGAAGATGGCTGTATCTTTAGGTAGCGAAGTTCGTCCAAATATCAAGACTGGTATTTGTGGTGAACACGGTGGGGATCCACAATCCGTTGAATTCTGCCACAACACTGGATTAACTTATGTATCTTGTTCACCATTTAGAGTGCCTCTAGCACGCTTAGCGGCTGCACAAGCTCAAATCAAGAATCCACGTAAATAACACAAAACAAAGACGATGACCTAAAAATCATCGTCTTTTTCTTTGGTGCATATCTTTACTATAAATCCTTGAAATCCATTATGATGAAGATGGAGGCGATTGTATGGTTACCAATACGTTTTTAAACTTAGAAACAAAGGATGTTACGTTATCTAGATCTTTTTTTACCCACATTGGTTTTTCAATCAACGAACAATACTCAGATGAATCTGGTATTTGTGTTGTGATTAATGATACTACCTATTTGATGGTGATGAATAAAGATAAATTTAGAGGCTTCACATTATCTGAAACCCCAAACAGCTTTAATCAAACCGAAATCATCATCAGTTTTCAATTGAATAGCAAAGCCGCTGTAGATACCTTACTGGATAAAGTCAAAGCAGCCAAAGGTGGCGAGTTTGGCCAAGCAACTGAGAATGATTTTATGTATTATCGCTCATTTAGAGATTTAGATGGCCATCGATTCGAGGTCTTCTTCTTCAAACCGTTACCATAGCACCCTAGCGGTGCTTTTTATTTAGAGATGTGCTATCATTGAATAGGTGATACTCATGATACAATCTAAAAAACAATTAACGTATGCTTTTTTATTACTCGCCGTGATATATATCGCGTTCATCGCATTGGGTTTACCAGACGCTTTGTTGGGTTCCGCATGGAACCTAGTAAGGGTCGATTTAAATGTACCTCTAGGTACTTTGGGACTCATGACCGTGGTCGTTTACATCATGTCGATCATTTCTACGTATAACGCACCTCGACTATTAAGACTATTTCAAACCAAATGGATTACGTTTGTTTCCATTACATTTACAGGATTGGCTTTAATTCTTTTAAGTCAGGTGAATGCTTTTTATCAAATGTTATTCTTCGCGATTCCCTTGGGGATGGGTGCTGGTGCCATCGACGTGTCACTCAACCACTATCTCGCTAAGAACTATAAAGCCTCTCATATGAGTTACCTACATTCTTTCTATGGGGTTGGGGTGACCGCTGGTCCATCCATCATGGCTTATACTTTAAGTCTCAACTCTTGGCGTATGGGTTACATCATCGTGGGCAGTATTCTTTTAGTCATCGCTGCCATCGTGTTCATATCATTTAAACTTTGGCAGAAAGAATCTGAAGCAGAAAAAGAACACCATGAACACATTCCGTTGAAGGTCGCGTTTAGAATTAAAGGGGCTTTTAACTCCATGTTGATCTTTCTATTCTACGTTCACATCGAATCTTTGTTAGGTGTTTGGATCGCTTCTTATATCTATATTGAAAAAGGGGTTAGTACTTCGGTCGCAGCCCTTTTCGCAACCACATACTATCTAGGTCTCACGGTTGGTCGATTATTATCGGGATTCCTATCCAAAATACTCAACCCACACCAACTCATCTATATCGGGGTATCTTTGATCTTCCTCGGAGCTGTTTTAATTTTATTTAATGTTCCATTTGAAGCATTTTACTTCGTCGTTGTTGGGTTATTAGGGGTTGGATCTGGACCCATCTATCCAAACATGATGTTTATCAATAATTCACACTTTGAACCAAAGGAATTATCGAAGATTATTTCCCTTCAAATGGTCATTGGGTATATGGGTTTTGGCATCATGACGCCACTTGCTGGTTTATTGTTTGACCGTACCAGTATCGCATTTTATCCCTATGTTTTGATTACCTCTTCAACCATCTTAGTGCTTTTAGTGATTCGCTACATACGTCTTAAAACCGTCCAAAAACAAAGCATCTCAGGCCATTTAACCTAAGATGCTTCTTTTTTTACTTTTTAACCATATAGGCTAGCGCTGTATAGGATACCAGTGGTCGATTCCAGTATAAATCCATCAATCCACGTTCATGGGTAGCGAACACGCCGTGTTGTAACATCATTGGGCGATACCCACGTTCGGCTGCTCCGTTATAGGTTGCGAGAATACAGTGTTCTGCGGCTGTACCTGACAAGACCACATGGGTGATGTCTTTGTCTTTTAGAATCTGTTCCAAATTGGTTTCCCAAAAAGCATTTCCTTTAAGTTTAAGAACCTCAATATCCGTCGGTTCTCGCTTGAGTTCATCTACCAAAGCGTATTCAGGTCCATCCCCTTCGGAGATGTCTCTCACAATGATGACTGGGCAGTTCGCCCCTCTAAATAACTTCATTGTTTCGTTAATATAGATCATTGTATGTTCATATGTTTTCGTACCGAAGTGTTCAGACATATATTCTTTTTGAACATCGATGACCAGCAATGCAATACCCATATTACCCTCCTAGTTGAATTCAACTTTATTGATATAACCTTGCATATCGAACTTGCGTTCGAGTCCTTTATCATTCATGTATCTGAGCTTACCAAAGATTGGACGCTCTGTCCAAGCACGGTCGTGTTTTCCAAAACACCACGCAACCCCTGTATAAGAATTGGGGTCTCTGCCATCCAAGAAGTATTTATTGTTTAAATATAAAATGGTTTGATACGCTTCTTGATGGGTTTGACTCCACTCAATGATCTTTTTAGCCCAGTACATACGCATATAGTTATGCATAAACCCTGTTTCAACCATCTCTTTCATCGCTGCGTTGAAATAAGGGTCATGGGTTTGATAGTTTAAATAATCTTCTACCGTATAAAGATACGTTCTCTCATCCGATTCATGGGCTTTCATGGTTTCATACGCCCAAGGTTCTGTCATTCGATGAAAATCATCATATCCGGGGTTGTAGTAACAATAGTTAAACGCCAGTTCACGTCTCACAAATAACTGTTCCCTGTAAGCTTCATACACATCCTCAGTAATTCGACCTTGATCTAAGAATAATCTTAAATGGTGAATGATCTCTAAAGAAGAGATTTGACCAAAATGGAGGTAGGGTGATAAAACAGAGGTGTAGTTGGTACTCGGATCTGAAGATTCGTTGTAATGGGTTAGTCTGTTTAGAATGAAATCATTCAATCGTTTCATAGCTTCTAAGTACCCACCTTTATAACCTTCATAAGGTAAGACTGAACGATCGACATTGAGTTGTTTTAATAAGGTCGGTATGTCATTGAAATCAAAGTCGGATGCCTCATTTAAGCGGTGTGGATTGGACAATACCGATAGTTGTTTAAAGTCTAAGAAAACATCAAATAATTTGTGTAATTTTGGTCTTAATGTATATGCCCCATATTCGACTTTATTAGACGCTACCGTAACTGGGACAATTAAATCGGTATCAATCATTTCAATCCATAGGTTTGATGCATGAGTTTTAGCGTAGTTAACGACATCATAACGCCATTTTAGCGGTACTTTTAAATAACCTTGATCCATCACCAATGCATAAGCATCCGTTAGATACGACGCCACGATTTCACTTGGTTGACCTAAGCGATAAACCATATTAAAACCGAGCTTGGTGCCCCAAATGGAGACGTCTTTTAAACCTTCTAACATGAACTGATAGTGTCTGAGGTTGGCTTCTTTATAGTTTGGTGTTAGCACAAATAATACCAACAAAGGCAATTGTTTTTGATTGGCAATTTGAATAGCTCTTTCTAACGCATGGTTAAAGTGAATGCGTTGAGATTGTTGCATCCAATAGAGCACATACTTGGCATTCGGATTGGTCTGATGGCTATATAACGTTTGGATTCTTTGTGTATTCATAAAAGTATCCCCCATGTTATTATTATATGATTTTTTTCTTATTTTTACGATTTTCTAGCATTCTTATTCCTCTTTATCTTACTAAAGTGCTATAATTCAAGTATAGATATCTCACTGAGATACATCATAACTACAGGAGGTTAAAACGATGTTACCTATTTTAAAACTCTACGGGATTGCTTTTGTTGTATTTTTTGTTGTGGATTTAATTTGGCTTGGTTTGGTTGCGAAAGACTTATATCAAAAAGAAATTGGGTCTTTACTTAAACCAGATGTGAATTGGGCAGCTGCCATCATCTTCTATTTATTATTCATTCTAGGCTTAGTGATTTTCGTCATCAATCCAGCGGTTGAAAGTGGTTCTCTCGCAAAAGCGATGATGCTTGGCGTGTTCTTTGGCTTAGTGACTTACGCTACTTACGACTTAACCAACCTCGCTACTATGAGAGATTTTACTTTAAAAATCACCCTCATCGATTTGACTTGGGGTACAACTTTAGGCTTCTTAACATCAACTTTGACTTATCTCATCAACGACTGGTTATTCTAGAGGTAGTTTATGACATATCAAATTACGAATGAACACATTTATAAATCCTTCATTTTGGGGGCCAAATACGTTATTAGAGAAAAGGATCAATTGAACGCTATTAATGTATTTCCGGTAGCGGATGGCGATACCGGTAGTAATCTCGCCTCTTTAATGAAAAGTATTCTATTAAAATCTAAGATGGGTGCGAATTTGCATGAAACGCTCACATCCATATCAAACGCAGCGCTATTTGGGGCGAGAGGCAACTCCGGTATCATTTTCGCTGAGTATATTCACGGATTCACATCGAGTGTTCAACAAGACCCACTCACGTTATCAGAATTTGTCAATTCCATGAAGGTGGCGACAAAGAAAGCTTACGCATCGATTGAAAAACCCGTTGAAGGTACCATGATCACTTTGATGCGTCGTTTTTCAGAGGTGTTGGATGCGTTAAATAAAGGTTCTAGAGATGTATTATCTGTTTTACAAAAAGCCGTTGAATCCTTGAAAGATGAGCTCCCAAAGACCAAAGAACAACTTCAAGTATTGAAAGATTCTGATGTCGTTGATGCTGGTGCAAAAGGTTATTTACACTTCATTACTGGTTTCACCAATGCATTTTTAGGTGAGGATATCGATATTGAATCCAATGATTTGCCAGAAGCACACATCCATGTGGATTCGTTTAGCCCCGATCAAACCCGTTATTGTACAGAGGTCTTGATTGAAGGAAAAGGTATGAATCTTGATCAAGTGAGAACTGTCCTACACCCATTGGGTGATTCGATGGTCGTTGCAGGACATGAATCCTTGATTCGTGTACATATTCATACCAATACGCCTGAAAAAGTATTTGAACTGATTGAACCGGTGGGTACCATTGTCGATCAAAAAGTCGATGATATGAAACGTCAATTTGAAGTCGCTAATCATAAGAAATATAAAGTCGCTTTGGTTACAGATTCCATCGCCGACTTGCCTGTTTCTTATGTAGAAGACAATCAAATCCACGTCTTTAGCATCGCTGTGACCATCAATGAAGTGACCCATTTCGATAAATTAACGATTAAAAATGAACGTTTCTATCAAATGATGGATACGTTAAAAACCTATCCTAAATCGGCTGCACCTAATCCAAAATCGATTGAGAATTTGTATTCCTTCTTAACCACCTACTATGATGAGATTTTAGTCATTACTGTGTCTTCTAAGATGAGTGCAACCTACAACGCATTCCTACAAGCTAAGGCTTTATTCTCTGATAAGAAAATCACTGTTGTGGATTCCATCCAAAACAGTGCGGCGGAAGGTTTATTGGTCTACGAAGCGAGTGAACAAATCAAACAAGGTAAATCCTTGGATGAAGTGGTCTCTTATATTGAGTCCTTAAAGAAGAAAACCAAAATACTGGTCTCTGTTAAAACCCTCAAATACATGGTTCGTTCAGGACGTGTGAAGAAGGTTGTGGGTATCGCTGGTAAGATTATGAATCTAAAACCTGTCATTTCTATCGATGACGAAGGCAATGGCATCATCTTCGATAAAGCCTTTAGTCAAAAAATGAGCGACAAAAAAATCTTCAATCACATCGCTTCAATCGTTAAAGATTACGGCATCAAATCGTATAGTTTAGTGCACGTTAACGCACCAGAAAGAGCACAATATTACGCAAATAAACTGGAAGCCATCACAGGCATCAAACCACTCTATACATCCGATATATCCACCATCATCGCCATGAACTCTGGGATCGGTACTGTAGCGGTTGCGTATATCAGAAAGGATTAATCTATGTTATTCTTACATGTATTTCTCGCTTTATTTGTTTTCTTCGTCATCTTCTTCATCATCGCTCAAGTCAAAAAGAACAATGGTTTAGCCGATGTCGCTTGGGGATTGGGGTTTGTTGTGGTCGCGATTACTGCATTAGTTAGTGCCGGGACTTACACCATCCCACAACTCGCAGTCACTGGTTTGGTCCTATTATGGGGCTTTAGATTATTCTTCTACTTAGGCATTAGAAACTGGTCTAAACCTGAAGATTTCCGTTACGTAGATATGAAACGTCGTTGGAAAACAAACCTCAAACTCAAAGCCTTCTTCTATGTGTTTATGTTACAAATGAGTTTCTTGTTTGTGATTGCATTACCAATCATGGTAGTGAACCTTAACGGTAATGATACCTTATCTGTATTACAATGGGTTGTATTGGTACTGGGTGTGGTTTTATGGTTCATTGGTTTTTACTTTGAAGCCGTTGGTGACCATCAACTTAAAGTGTTTAAATCCAATCCTGACAATAAGGGTAAGATCCTCATGACTGGGGTTTGGAAATATACCAGACATCCAAATTACTTCGGTGAAGCCCTCATGTGGTGGGCTGTTTGGGTGGTTGCATTATCGAGTGGTAATGTCTGGGTATGGGCAGCTATTGTAGGTCCAGCATTCATCAATTACTTGTTGGTATATGTATCTGGTGTCCCTCTTCTAGAAAAGAAATATAAGAACAATGAAGCGTATCAAGCCTACGCTAAAGTCACTTCAATATTCATTCCGTTACCAAAGAAAAAAGCACGATAAATTTTCGTGCTTTTTTTTAGGATTTTGTTTGATTTTCTTTGATGGCGAAATACGTTCCCAAAGCCATCAGTAGAAATGCGATAACGAATTGCCAAGATAACGATTCACGTAGCAACAAGAACGAAAATAATGCACCTGCAAACGGGGCCGTCGCGTAATACGCACTTGTTCTTAGTGCACCTAAGTGTCGTTGCGCACTGATATAGAAGAATAAACTCATGCCGTAAGACACAAATCCTAATAATAGCGCCAGAACGAGATAAATCCAATTGCCACCAAATTCATTTAAGGCAATTGCAATTAACAAAGCACCTAAACCAGAACCCAATCCTTTAAGGATTACCACATAGAGTGGATCGTGGTGTGACAACATACGTGTACAGTTGTTTTCTAAACCCCAAGAAAAGCTAGCTGCTAATACAAGTAGCGCTCCGAGTGATACATGAAAACCAGAAAAGTCTTCAAATGATAACAGGAAACCCGATGCAATGATGATAGAGATTGCAATCCACATCTTCTTTCCGATATGTTCCTTAAAGAAAATCATCGCAATCAATCCGGTAAAGATAATTTCAAAATTGTTTAGTAGCGCTGCCGTTGAAGCGTTTGTGGTCAATAATCCAAACATCAATAATATAGGTGCAAGGATGTCTAAGAGAATCATCAAAATGATATACTGAATATCTTTAGAATGGAAACTTCGAATGATTTCTTTGGGTTTGGTTTTACGACCTAAGACCAAAATAAACATACCAAGACCAGCACCAAAATATAGCATGGACGACAGTGTATATGGTGATATTTTATTTAAAAGAAGTTTGGATAAAGGCGCACTCAAGCCGTAAAACAATGCTGCAACTATGGCGTAAGATATAGCGATTTGAATGATGGTTTTCTTTTTCATGGATGAATGTTCCCGTTTTTATACTATAAGTACCTTTAAAGAAATAGGCATAATAGACTTACTTTTTGGTTTCTTTCAAACCAAGTCTTTCAATGTCTTTTTCAACACCAATGGTTGCTTTTTTACGGCCCATTGTTTTTTTCTTTCGAACAAATACAAACCAAGTTAATCCACCGATGATGAACGCATATATGGCGAAAGCGAGGATTACCCAACGTGTACTATCAATCTCAACGCGGGTAGAAATCGATACATTGTTGAATGGCTCCTCAGGCAGTTCTCCGTTGGTTTCATAATATTCAACCACTTGATCCATGACTGTAAATCGTTCATTGGTGAAGTTTACAGGAATTGAAATATAGGGTTCATCCATACCTTCAAGATACATATCAATTTGAGTGATGGGTAAAATCATCTCTCCATTTTTAAATTGAGAACGGTCGATGAATTGGACAGCTGTGTCTGGATTCATCGCTGAATAAATGGGAAAATCCAAAAGCTGAAATCCAAGATATTCTTGTTGTTGATTGTTTGAACCAACCACTTTAATGGAATAATATTCACCCCATTTAGGGCCTTCGATTTTTTCCATCAAGAAGAAGATCCCGTCGCGGAAGACATATTCATCTGAGGTCACGGATGTGGATACCAATACCACTTCATACACCATGACATGTAATGTATGGTCTTCAGTTTCAACGATGCCATCATATAATCTGTCAGCATTAAAATATTTAAATGGTACGAAGAAGTTGATGTCGTCATTGGCTAAAGCTTCGGTTGCAGCTTCTCTGATGACATCTTTTCTAACCGCTGAATCTGTAAAGTTATAGGTTAATAAAAGACCAATAGCGGCGAGAAAGGCGAAAATCATTCGATTGACATATTTAATCAGCATACCTTACCCCCATACCCCTAAATGATTTTGTTTTGCATAAACTTCTGCATTGGCCATCCATACAGCCAGTGGAATGCCATTGAATATCAATGATTGTGTATCATCTGAATAATTGTTTTGACTGTACCCATATAAAACCAGCTCATAGTTGAGTAGTTTGCCATCATACCATACCAAACCCAATTGTCTTTCATAAGAATCGACACGTCCTGATCTAGGGTCATGTTGGATGTAAATGGTTGTTGCGTATCTCAATTTGTTATAAACATAGCTCTTTGCTTGGGTTGCGACAACACCTGAACCCATTTCAGGGGTATCGATACCGATGAAACGTAGTCTTTGTTCACCCAAGAATCCTGGTGTAAAGTATGCAGTATCACCGTCGTAGTTACTTTCAAAGGATACTTGAATCATTCCACCCGGTGTTTCAAACGGTATACTTGCATAACTCAAATCCCAAGTGAAGGTGGTTGGATATGACACTGGGTGTGTGCCAAGCGGTTCAATATAGTCTTTCGCATACGTATCCCATTCATTTCTGACAAAGTTGCTAGTTGGTTGAGTGACTGCTGTATTTCTAATCAATGTGATGTTATTAAAAATATCTAACGCCCATCCTATAGTACCTAGACTATCGACGACTTCATCGTTATAAAACATCAAGGTAACAATATCATTACCATTAAAATTAAGCTTATCCGTAGTTAAATCGGCTTTAGAAAGGATTTCTGCACTCGAACCTGTATGACTAATGACATAAGTGCTCGAAGGGTTTAAAACGCCATTTAACGTGATGGTTTCAGATACAGTCTCAGAGCCATCATAAAATAATCCGATTTTATACTTGGATAAGTCAACTGGTTCACTGGAAATATTGTATAGTTCGATGGCTTTATTGGATGTTGCACCTTCGATGTATTTAGAAATGATGAGGTCCCTCTCAACCACGACAAAGTTTTTCGCAACAAATATTACTACAGTTGTATTGTCATCAAGTTTTTGTCCAGTATATTTAGGTTCTAAGTATTTAACGAATTGTCCTTCAGGTACACTGTTGGTTTCGTATTCACGATATTCGATATACAATTTCATGTTTGTGAAATACCCTGAAATATCGTCTTTATGTACACCTGTTAGATTAGGTAATATATTCGCGTGAATTGCGAAAGTAATGACAACCGAAGTGCCTCTTTCGACTTCATCGCCAATATTAAAATCACCTTTATATTCGATGAAACGATTTCTCGTTTTTGTATTATCAATAACATCTTCAAATGTATAGGTGATGTCTAGTGGTTCTAAGGCCTCAATCACCTGTTCTTTATTGAGACCAGTGAGGTCTGGGAGTGTGACTTTCGTCGATTCTGGAGGGGTGCATCCAACGATTAATAAGGATAACCAAAGGATGGACAAGATTGATATGATTTTCTTCATAGAGAATTCTCCTCTTTTTTAGCATAATCATTATATCATATAATGGTTTTTAATCTATCTCTGTGTGAGGAAAACGAAAAAAAGGACGAGCCCCGAGGTTCGTCCTTCTTGTTTTGTAATTTAATTAAGCTGGTTGACCCATTGTGTGGGATCCAAGATATGTGAATGTATCTACTGGATAAACCATCCATTCAGCTGGATTCCAAGTAGTTGTTGGTCCCATAACGGTCCCTACTCTAACGACAGTATTGTCAGCTGTTGCTGTTGCATCATCACCAATGGTCCAAGATGTACCTGGGTCATTACCGATTACGCCGAATACGTCGATGATAACATCATTTTTAACCAATACTACAGCATCATCACCATTAAAGAATGTTACTGTTGATGTGAAATCACCTACAGATGAAATGCCTGCTACTGCGCCTGAGTTATAAACAACAACGACATCACCATGAGCCAATGTACCACTTAGTGTGATTGTATTTGTTGTAGACGCTGTGGTTGCACCATTAGAATATAAATCTAAACGGTAAGCACTTAGATCAACTGCTGCACCAGTACCATTGTAAATTTCAATCGCTTTATTGTTGGATGATCCTTCAATATATTCAGAAATGAATAGGTCAGTTGCATATTGTTGAGGTTCAGAGTTAGTACCTAAAGTGACTTCAAATGTAACTACTTTAGTTGCTGCATTAAGGGATAGTGTAGCTGTTAAAGTAACAACGACTTGTCCACTTACTGGCATAACAACTGCGCCTGTAGCTGGGTCGATCAATGCATTGTCTGAAGATGTCCATACGATTGCAGCGCCATTAGCACCTGTTGCAGGTAATGTGATGGTTGTTGCTGTTGTATGAGCTGCTGCAACCACTAGAGCTGCTGCGTCTGCATCGACTAAATCTTGGTCAGATAATCCAACAACGATGTTGAATTCTCTTGTTTCAGTCACTGTACCTAATGTTACGGTAGCAGTTAATTTAACTGTAACTTGACCAGAAACTGGTAATGTAACCACGCCTGCTTCGGAGATGACTGCTGCATTGTCGGTTGCCCAAGTGATTGCAGAACCATTAGCACCTGTTGCAGGTAATGTTAATGTTTGGTTAGACTTAACTTCTGCTGGAAGCATTAGAGCTACTTTATCGCCAGCGACTTTAGTTGCGTCTGTTAATGCAACTTCAGTGACGATTGTAGAGTCTGTGAAGTAGAAGTAAGGGTTGTTATTCCAAGCCAATACGTTTGTAACGGAGACTTCTTTACCAACGGTTAAGGATGCCAATAATGCTGCTTGTGCAGTAGACAATGCAACGCGGGAATCCCACTTCATGTCAATTCTCTTACCAGTGGCTACTTGTTCAAGAACAACAACGACGTTACCGTAGGATTGTGCAGGTAATGCAACAACCTTAAGTTGTGTTAATGTAACGAGTCTGCCTTGGTATGGAAGCATGTCAGTTGCGTTCAATGCGACAGCGTCAGCGTTGACTGCAGTGACAGTACCTGTGGTATTTAAAGCTTTAATTTCGGATGGAGCCATTTGTCTCATACCGCTGAATACAGCTCTTGTACCGATGACTTCAACGTCTTTACCAACGTTGGCTTTTAATGTTGCTAATAAAGTTGCGTTTGATGTGTAAATCGCGATACCTGCATCACCTTGTTGGATGAAGTAAGTTCTATAGTATTCAGATGCTGTGACAGTACCTTGAACACGATATACAGTTGAGTTAACATCTGCTGCAACCACTTGTGCTACGGTTGAAAGTGGGATTTGACCAACTTTAACCACGTAGTTTTGAACTTTAGAAGCTTCACCCTTAGTGATGGTAGCTGTTAAAGTAACTGCGGTTTGAGAACCTTCAACTGGTGTAACCACACCGGTAGTAGGGTTGATTAAAGCATTATCTGAGGAGGTCCAAACGATGGTTGTACCGAGTAGATCTGTAGGTAATGTTAATGTTGCTGCAGTTTCTTGAATTGCTGGCAATGCTGCGCCGGCTTGAATAGCTGCTGCGTCAACAGATTCTTGATCAGTCATTGGTAAGATTTCGATATCTTCAGTAACACCTGTGAAGATGAATGTGAAGATGGTTCTGTCTGTTCTATAAGAATATAGGAAGACATTCATTCTAACTTTTAGACCGTCTAATCCACGTAATGCGTCGATGTTAGACTTGTAGTAAACCATCAATGCATCTGGTGTGAATGGTGAGTTTGCTGCGGAGTTGATACCTGAACCAGCATAATCAAAGTCAACAACGAATACGTCATAGTTACCAGTACCTTGAACTCTTACTTTACCTTCTAATTGTAGGTATGCGTAAGGGAACGGTGCTGTTTGTGTAAATGTTTGAGGTAATGTTGCGATGTATTGTGTAATTGTGCCAGGTAATGTTTGTGCAGTTAGAACACTTGCTGCTTCTGTAGATGCCTTAAGGATGGTTGGCATTTCGGCACTCTTAGTACCATTGAATTGCCATGAACCAAAGTAGTAGTCTACGAAACCAGTGATGTCATAAACGTCGCCAACTTTGATGCTTGCAGCTGGTGTACCACCAGTGTAAACATATAATAAGCTTGCGCCATCATAAATCATATAACCGTCGCCAGAGACACCAACAACAGTAACGCCTAATACTTTCGCATAAGTGTCCACTGGTGTTTCTAATGCTCTATTTACGATGGATAGATCAAGTGCTGCTTGTAAGGATGCCACTTCAGTAAATGGTGCGAATGATAATACGACAACTTCGAATTCTTTGGTATCAGAAACAGTACCCTTAGTTAAGGTTGCTGTTAAGATAACAGTGACATTTTCTGGTTGACGAGTAACAACACCTGCATTGCTGATGACTTCTGGGTTATTAGATGACCAAGTAACGGTAACACCGTCAGAACCTACAGTGGTAGGTAATACTAAGTCAGCTGCAACACCATTGCCGATACCAGCAAGTAGTAATGCATCTTTAGCTTCTGCGACTGCGATATTGTTAGGTTTAACATTGATTGCAGGGACAGTGATGATGAATTCTCTTGTAGCGTCACCAACGGATGCAACAAGGATAACAGTTTGGTCAGATTGACCCCACGCTGGACGTACAACTTTACCTGCAGTGTTGATAACTGATGGGTTTGGTGATGTCCAAACGATGTCTAATTTCATTGATCTTGTAGGTAAGAACAAATCACTAGTGGTGGTGTATCTGCCTGTAGTTTCGTTGTAAACCAATGAGCTACTGAAAATTTGAAGTGCGGCTAGCGCTTCTTCTGGTGTTGCGGCTGCTTCTGCAGCTTTAACTGTAATTTGGAACACTTTAGTTTCAGTAACTTCACGTAATGTTAACGTTGCAGTTACAGTAACTACGGTATCCGCGTTTGGTCTTACAACACTACCATCATTTGAAATGACAGCTGCATTGCTTGATACCCATGAAATGGTAATTTCACCAAGTGCTGTAGGGAATGTAATATCTCTTGTAACACTCGATGCTGTATCGCCTTGTCCATAGACTAAAGCCACTTGATCTAATGCTGCTTCAACAGCCTCTTTGTCTGGGTTTGCTGCAGGTGTTTCGCAGGCAACCAAGCCAAGAATTGCTACTAGCGTTAGAACTAGAGCGACGATACCTTTTGTGAAACTGAATCTTTTGGTACTCATTTTCGACTTTCTTCCTCCATTTTTTAATTATTAAATTCTATACTGCCCATCCCTGGTAACATGAGTTGATAACCGGAGTTAAACTGTGTTACTGGGGCTGTAACCGAGAATTGTGCGCCAACACTGAACGTGTAGCTTGGAACGACTTTCGCCGTGTAATCATCGACGCGAATATTGATGGTATTGTTATTGGAATCTCTCGCTACCACGGTATAAGCATCGGTGGTTAAACCGGATTGAGACAATTGAATCTGTGTCACTGTTAAGTCTTCGATTCTAACCACTCTACCCACATACTGTGAAACTTGGTTCGCAGCGATGGTACTGATGGTGACTGGGTT
The DNA here is from genome assembly GCF_025742995.1 of Paracholeplasma manati. Lineage (NCBI taxonomy): Bacteria > Bacillati > Mycoplasmatota > Mollicutes > Acholeplasmatales > Acholeplasmataceae > Paracholeplasma > Paracholeplasma manati. The sequence goes on from NZ_JAOVQM010000001.1 coordinate 272,408, forward strand.
GTCTGTGCTTAACAAAATCATATTATCAATCGTATAGTTGGATAACTGTTTGGATTGGAAATACACAGCAGGGACTAACCCTTGAATCGTGACTTCATAACCAATTTGTAATTCATTGGTCATGTTGTAGCCTGCATACATATAGATACCACGGTTGTTTTGTTCAATATATATGCTGTTACCTACTTTTGAAGTGATGACACCTGTGATGGTCACTTTTTTCGCTATATAATCGTTGAAATTATCTAACAGTGCGCCAATTTCTATTGGTGTACCACCGGTCGAGTAGTCAAAATCTGGGTCAACCTCACCATAGATGCGTCTGCCTGTGAGTTGGGTTTCGGCTTGTGCAGTGACGAATATGGATCCATATTGTGTCGATGCAACAGCACTAGTCCAAGCATAGGCTTCTTCAACCAATTCGAGGTTTAACAATCTTGTCTTACCGTCTTTGATGTACCAAACCCAAGCTAAATAACGTTCGTTACCATCGGTTCTGACGCCTTCGGCTTGAAGAATGATGGTTTCTGCGTTATCTAAGGTTTCTCTCACAAAGTTGGCAGCTTTGATGCCCCATGGTTCATATTTTGAGGTCGCTTCAGGTGCATCAATACCTAAGTATCGAACGGTGAATCTTTCACCTGTCACGGAATCTCTAAAGTTGGTGGTGTCCGCGTCGGTATGGGTGGTAATGGTAACTACCCCGATACCATCATTGATAAACGACTTACCTGCATAAGATACAGCGAGCTGTAAATTATCGGTATTGTTCGTATCAAATGGCGGAACAACGACATTGATCGTACGAGTCACGGTTGTGGATAAACCACTGTTCATCGCTTGATATGTCACGTAATAAACCCCTATTTGATAGAAGTTCACTTCGGATAACGTATTTTGATTGCTATCCTTAATTTCTAATACATAGAAGAAATTGCCAAACGGTATATCGTTGCCTTGGAAGTCGGTTGCTGTCACACCCGCATAAATATCAAATGTGGGTGGGTTACCTTGTACTGACACATAAACCGAAGCCTCATCTGCACCGTTAATGGTTGGTGCAGATGGGACTGGAATTGCGATTTCAATACGGATACTGACAGTGGTTTCGACTTTATCGCCTACGTTATAGCCGACGTATCTAATAAAGGTTCCCGCTGCTACTGTGCTACTTTGAACCTCTCTAAATTGTACTGTAATGCCAACTTCTTCAAATATTGCTTCAATTTGAGATTGTGTCTTGCCCGTTAAATCCGTAAGGGTATAACGTGTATCTTCAATCACTGGTGGATTTTCAACACACCCAACCAATGAAAATGCAAATACGGCAAGCAGCAATAAGAAGAATGCCTTTTTCAAATTATTGTCCGCCTAGATTTGCCTCAGTATAGGCATCTTGTAATGCAGCGGCAATATTACCGTCCCCAAGCATGATTCTTTCAAGGGCTAGACCGACTTGAGTTCTTGCTCTAGAAGATCCGATGAATGCAGGGTCATAGTACATATTGTTTCTTTGTAGGTATGCTGCATTGGCTGCCATTGAAATGTATAGTTGGTTTGCTGTTGGGTTGGTTAAGAATGTTTGATAAGTGGTGGATTCATAAGCACTGGTTCTCACTGGTAGATAACCGGTTTCCATTGCCCAGTCAGTGGTGTTTTCAAGGCTGATTAGGTGCTTTAAGAATAACCATGAAGCGAGTTGTTGTTGTTCAGTACCAGTCTTCATTAAGGAAATATTTGTACCTTGTTGGATAACGGCTTTCGCATTAGGTTTGTCAGCGTTGTAAGGGACTGGTGCTACACCAATTTGGAACACTGGTTGACCTGTTGTAGGGTCAGATGAAGGCACGTTGTAACGTACACCTGCAGATGAACCGATGGTCACGAATGTTTGTTGGTTAACGAATGGGGTAGATGCATATTGTTGATCCCAAAATTCCGGTAATGTGATCACAGCTTTGTTATCCTTTAAGAATTGCATAGCTGCCGTTGTATTCGTGTTATTTACCCATAAGTATTCGCCTTTGAATGTCGAATAGTTCAGTGCGGTATAACCACCTTCAAATTGTCTTGTGAAAGTGATGAACGCATTACCTGTGGAGTCATAAGATGCAGGGATGATTAATGCTTTAGCGGCTTCGATGAGCGGTGCTAATGCCATTTCAGTCATACCAGGGTTAGCTGCTCTGACTTTCGCTTCTGCAATCGCGTCACCATATGCTTTTAAAGCTGGTGCAGCAGCGATGATGTCTTGCCATGTTTGTGGTACTGGTAAAGACAATGCATCAAATGCAGTCTTGTTATAAATCATGACTTCAGTGGATTTGTTGAATGGTAATGAATAGTAAGTGCCGTTTGCGTCGTATTGGCTGTTTTCATCTAAGTAAGATTGAATGATGTCATCCAATGCGTCAGCACCATTGAGTCCCCAAGTGGTGGATTCAATGTAAGGGTTCAAGTTCAATACCGCTTTACCATTGAGGTATTCAGCGACATGGTCAGGATAAGCTTGAACAAGGTTTGGCATCGCGTTTGCTGTAATCGCGTTGATCATGTTGGTCTTTAAGGTATCATAGTTACCTACACCAGCAGGGATCACAACAGTGACGTTAGGGTATTTTTCTTTGAAGGATGCTGCATACTTTTCAAGCAATGCTTGGTTGGATGCACCCATTGCATGCCAAATGGTAATTTCAATTGGGTCTGTGGTTAATTGGAAAGGAATATCAGAAACTGCAACAGTTACAGTGATGGAAGCGGATGCTCTAACACCAGCTTGGTTGGTAACTCTAACGGTTAATGTATATTGTCCTGGGGTATCCAATAACAATGTACCGGTAACTTGAATAGACGCTGTGATGTTGCCATCGACAGGGTCAATTGCAGTAACACCAGCGATTGGGTTAAAGTCACCAGAACCAATGTAGTAGGTTTGTTGAGCTTTAATACCGTTAAGTACTGGTGGTTGCGCTTGAGTCGTACCTTCAACGGTTAAGTTGATGGTAACAACAGCTTCGTTGCCTGCAGAGTCGGTAACTTTTAAGGTAATCACGTATGTACCAGCATAATTTAAATCATCCTGGTCAAAACCGCTTACCACGATTTGACTTGTTAAATTGCCATCTTCACGGTCGTCAGCAGTGACGCCATCTAATGGGTTGTAAGTGCCACCTTGTTGTACAACTGGGTTCAGTTGTGCGCCAGAGATGGTTGGTGCTTGGTCTCTTTGCTTAGCACATGCCGTTAGCATCACTACAGCGAATAGAACAATTAAAAGCGACGTAATTCTCTTCATTTGTGTCCTCCTAATGAATTTTATGATTAGCAACCGCTCGGTTGTAAATCCCAAAACGTGTAAATCCTATCCTTTGGTTCCACTTCTACCCACACCGCGGATGATGTATTTCTTAAGCGAGAAGAAAATAATCAATAGTGGTACGGTAACGAGGGCTGTTGCAGCCAATTGGACGTTGTAAACCGGTCTAGCATCTGAACCCGAACCGACGACGAAGCTGGTGCTACGAAGTGCGACGGAAATCAGCCAGTTCTTTTCACTTGGTGCGACGAGTTGAGGCCAGATATAGGCATCCCAAGCACCGATGGCAGAAAGAATGGTAATGGTGGTGATGGTTGGTCTTGCGATTGGAATCATGACTCTGGTTAAGTACTTGAAGTCGCCACAACCATCGACTTGAGCGGCACGGTAAAGCGAATCAGGGATTTGCTTGAACGATTGTCTCAAGAAGAAAATATAGAATACAGATGTCATGAATGGGAAAATGAGCGCCAAGAAGGAGTCATACCATCCAAGGTTTCTAACAGTGATGTAGTTGGTAATGGTGTAAAGTTCACCTGGAATCATCATGGTCATTAACAAGATGGAGAAGATGAATTCTCTACCTTTAAAGTCTAAGCGTGAGAACGCGAAGGCTGCCAAGATGGTGGTGGTGACTGTACCGACCATTGAGATTAAACCAACGGTCACGGTATTACCAAGGTAACGCCAGAAACTAAATCTGGTGAAAGCTACTTTGAAGTTGACCCATTGCATTTCATCCAAGCCAATGAAGAATCTTGGGTTGAGACGGGTGGTTAATTCCACGTTGGTCTTCAATGCGGTTAAGATCATCCAGTAGAATGGGATAAAGATGAAGATGGCGATGAAGGTTAAGAAGGTGTACATCGCTACCAACCCTAAGGTTTTCACGATGAGATCGTTGCGGCCTACACGTTCAAGGTCTTGTTGAGACAATGAACCTTTTCTCGCAACTTCTGCTTCAATCTTCATTGCTTTGGCTTTTTCTTTACCAAACTTACTGATGTTGCTCTTATATTGGGTACGGCGTTCAAAATACGCTTTGGTGCTATCCACTAAACTCACAAAGAACTTACCAATCGCTTTAAAGCCTTCGATAAAGCCTTTGCCTAAATTGTAATCTTGAATGATTAACATCATCTTGTTCGCTGTGATAAAACGAATCACTGCGGACGCGATGTTCCCTGTGAAAAACGCCATAAATGCATACAAGATTTGTGAGCGATAATCCCATGGGTCCATTTCAATGGTTTCTTTGTCAACCACACGTTTAACGTGTTTCACAGCGGTTGGAACGAATACCAATAAGTATCCAACCAATAACGAAATCATGACGTTGAGTTGTGCAGATGTTACTTCAATACCAATGAAATTGTAAGTGGTATTGACCACGTCGGTAATGACTTCAGGTTCAACTAAAACCCAGAAGAAATACCCTAATAATGATAAGTAGATAATTGCATATGCAATATCGATTAACGTAGCGATCAGGTCTAGACGCTTAATTTCTTTCGTAATTCTTTTCATGATTAAGCCTCCTAGTAATGGACTCTACGTTTACCAACTTCAAGTTGGAGTAGCGTGAATACCAAGATGATGCCAAATAAGATGATCGCAGCGGCAGACGCGTAGGACATGAGTCCGTCTTGTGATGCCAATCCGATGTAATCGTAAATGTAGAATACGATGGTCTTTAAGTTGATGGTCCCATTCGCACCGGTGGTGATTAACCCAGTACGGTCAATAATCGCAACGACACTTGAATAGGTCTTGAATGCCCCAATAACGGAAGTAATCAAGATGTAGAATATCATCGGCGATATCATTGGAACGGTAATTCGGTAGAAGGATTTACTTCTAGAAGCACCATCGATTTGTGCGGCTTGATAGTATTGTTTATCGATGCCTTGGATACCTGCTAAGAAGACGATGATCTTAAATGCTAGTCCGTTCCATACAGAGTAGATCAAGATAACGCTCATCGCAGACCAATAGGTCGCACCGACCCCAATCCAAACAATCGGTTGTAAACCTACCCAAGTCAATACTTGGTTGGCTAACCCGAGGTTGGTTAAGTCGTTAGAGTTCCCTTTAAACATAAAGGCGAATACTAACCCAATCGCGATGGAGTTGGTAACATACGGTAAGAAGAAAATCGATTGATAGAAGCCTTTCAATGGTTTAATCGCATTGAGCGCAACCGCAATCATCAATCCGACAAAAATCGTGACTGGGACAGAAATCAATACAATCATACTGGTATTGAAAATGGCTCTACCGAAGTTTGCATGTCTAAGGACCGTTAAGTAATTGCCAAATAAGATATACCCTTCAAAATCCCCTCTTTGGATGTTATATCCGGTATAGAAGGAAATCAAGAATGAGTTAAAAATTGGGTAAAAGGTGAAAATCATTAATAATGTTAGTGCTGGGATCAAGTAGAAAATCGCTTTTAACCAAGCTGGCCATCTCACAATGAATTCTAGACCAAATTTCGATAGGAAATTGTCTATAATCACTGCCATATGGTGCAATTTACTTCTGAAGACCCAGATCATTTCTTTTAATCTTGAGTCTTGCTTGTTCATAGAACCACACTACCACTTTCTAAATCGAATAAGTGAATCTTGCCTGGCTTAACCATTAAATTGATGGTTTCAGTGGTGGTCACTGTATCGGATTCTAACAATGCTCTCATAGCCACACCACCAAGATTGAAACGAATCATGGTATCTCTACCAATACGTTCGATGGTATCTGTGGAAACTTCAAAGCCACGTGGGTCAACTTTAAAGTCTTCAGGACGAATACCGACCGCATAAATGCCATCTTTAGCTTGGGTTTGACCAACGACGATGTCTTCTCCAATGATGATATTGCCCTTTTCAACACGACCTTCAAAAGTGTTGATTGGTGGGTTTCCTAAGAATTTTGCAACAAACAAGTTGTCTGGATGGTTATACATGTCTTGTGGTGCAGCCATTTGTTGCATCACACCGTAGTTCAAGACAACCATTTGGTCAGAGATGGACATCGCTTCTTCTTGGTCATGGGTGACGAAGACAGTGGTGATGCCGGTTTCTCTTTGAATACGTTTGATTTCTTCTCTGGTTTGTAGACGTAATCTCGCATCTAAGTTCGATAGTGGTTCGTCTAGCAACAAGACTCTTGGCTTCTTAACCAAGGCTCTCGCAATCGCGACACGTTGTTGTTGACCACCAGATAGTTGAGATGGTTTTTTGTCTAATTGGTCTTTAATACCAACCAAATCAGCCATTTCTTCCACCAATACGAGCGCTTGTTTGTGGCTCACATTGAGGTTTTCTAATGGGAACATGATGTTTTGTCTAACCGTCATGTGTGGGTATAGTGCATAGTTTTGGAAAACCAAACCGATACCTCTTTTTTCTGGTGCTAATTTAGTGACGTCATCTTCACCAAAGAAAATCTTACCACCGGATGGTTTGTGAAGTCCTGCAATCATAAATAGCGTTGTGGACTTACCACAACCAGATGGGCCTAACAATCCTACCAGTTTACCTGATGGGACTGTGATGGTTAATTCGTCTACTGCTCTGGTTTCTTTACCGGTTTTGTCGGTAAATACCTTCGTTAAACCTTCTAATCTAATCTCCATATTTTTTCCTAACTCCTTATATCGATTGTTATGGTCGTCTTGTTCAAAAATAAAAGCACTCCATGGTTTACCCAAAAAGTACTCAATTTAAAATATGATAAAAAAATAGCGTAGTGATGTTATTGGTTGTATTAGTCGTCGTTGTCAATACTTGCATCTCTACTCACCTCGCCACTATGTATTATATTATAATAATACACTCTTTTCAATCCGTCGTCAAAAAACATTCATTTTATTTACAAAGATTTTGCACATCGGAATCGAAAGCGCTTTCTAGCGTGTTTATATTTTAATATAAGAATATTGGATTGTCAACGATATTATGAAATTACTAAGGGATTTCGTAGAAAACTGTCTAGAAAAACAAAAACACCCCACAAGGGGGTGTATTAGATGTGGGTTGTAACTTGAGATGGGTTATTTCGCATTTTTGTATAAAACACCAACGCGAGGATTAACGCGACAACGGCTGTCGTTGTGTTGGAGATGAACATGGTCATCCCAATCGACTCAAAACCGATGGTGGTAAAGGTCTGAAATGCCCATAAAACAGGTATTCTAAACACGAACAATCGAATGATGTTCATCGCCATTGAAATACGGGTATGGCGGAACCCATAAAACATCGATAACGTGATGGCGATGATCGCGCCAGTAAGCTTAGAAAAGACCTCCCATCTAAATAATCGAAATACCATGTGGATGAATTCAGGGGTGGTATCTTTATTAACGATGAGTGGGACAATTTGATTGAACAATAAGAAAGCGTAAGATACAGTTAAAACACCTACGGTTACACCATAAAACAAGGCGATTGGATATACCTTTTTCGCACGTTCTGATTGGTTATTACCCATGTTTTGTGAAACCACGGTTGGGACAGCTTCTTCCCATACAGAAGCGAGAGTTGCGCCACCGCCACCAATCTTTTGAGCGATTGAGAAAGCGGATAAAACAACCGTACCATAGACCGCTGCCATGGCATTGATGATGACTCTACCTGTAGAGAAAATGAATCTACCGAGAAATATCGGTAGCGACAACATCAAAATGGGTTTCACGTTTTGCCACTGTAATTTGGTCTCACTAAAAGTGATTCTAAAGATGTTATTTTTGTTGAATAAAATCATGAAAGCGAACAAGGTTAAGAATGCTTGGGCGATCATGGTTGCGATACTGATCCAAACGATACCCAAGCCCAGGCCATAGACGAAAATGACCGATAAAATCAATTTAATCGTCATGATGATGATGTTGAGTCTAAGTATCTTTTGGGTATTACCTTTGGCCTTTTCTAAACCGATAAAAACACTGTTGATGGTGATAAACCCTGTCGTGATGATTTGGACAATAAAATAGCCCAATCCATTATCAATGATGTCCTTTGGGGTTTGTAATAACTCTAAGAAGGGCTTAGCTGTAGGAACCAAAATCAATATAATCATTAAGCTGACATAAACGGCTAAAAAGAACACCGTAGAGGCATTCTTTTTGGCTTCTTCTAGACGATTAGCGCCGATATGTCTGGCAACGATGACAGCACCACCTGAGGCGATACCAGCACCGAATGCCGTAATCATGGTTTGGATTTCAGATAAGATGGCCACTGAGGCAATTTGGGTATTCCCAATGTAGGCGACAATGATCATATCGATGAATCCGTATAGATGATTGAATAGACTATAAATAGCGAGTGGGGCAGTTATATATAAAATTACCTTCCACAGTTTTTCTTCTAATATAAATTTTCTAATTTCAAGTTCTCTTGAAGGGTTTTTATTCACTGTAAACTACCGATTAAAATTCTGCGTTTCTAGGGGTTCTTGGAAAAGGAATGACATCGCGGATGTTTTCAACACCGGATAGATACATCAATAAGCGTTCAAAGCCCATACCAAAGCCAGCATGGACACAGCCACCAAAGCGTCTTAAGTCTAAATACCATTCTAAGTCTGCTTTAGGGATATGTAATTCTTCCATACGTCTTTCAAGATAATCCAAGCGTTCTTCTCTTTGAGAACCGCCAATCAATTCACCACTGCCTGGAACCAATAGGTCTACAGCTGCAACAGTCTTTTGATCGTCATTAAGTCTCATATAAAAGGCTTTGATTTCTTTTGGCCAGTTGGTAACAAACACAGGGGCTTTAAAGTGTTCTTCAGTTAGGAATTTTTCGTGTTCGGTTGCTAAATCCTTACCAAATTCTGGTTTATTTTCGAATTTGCGCTTGGAATCCTTTAAGATTTGAATCGCGTCATGGTGTGTGACACGATGGAATCGAGAATTTACCAATGTTTCAAGCTTGTTTCTCAATCCTTTTTCAACGAATTGATCAAAGAAGTCAATTTCATCTGGTAATTGTTTTAACACATCAGAAACGATGTATTTAACCATATCTTCAGCAATTTGCATGTCGCCTTCAAGGTCAGTAAATGCCATTTCTGGTTCAATCATCCAGAATTCGGATGCGTGTTTTTGAGTATTGGAGTTTTCCGCTCTAAAGGTAGGACCAAAGGTATATACATTTCTGAACGCTAAAGCATACGCTTCCGCTTCTAATTGTCCTGTGACGGTTAAATTGGTCTTTTTCGCGAAGAAATCTTTTTTGTAATCGACTTTACCAAATTCATCTTTAGGGATGTTTTCTAGTGGTAATGTGGTAACTGCGAACATTTCCCCTGCGCCTTCACCATCATTTCCGGTGATGAGTGGGGCGTGGAAATACACAAAGCCTCTTTCTTGGAAGAATTTGTGGATTGAAAACGCTGCGACACTTCTCAATCTAAATACCGCATTGAACAAATTGGTTCTCGGTCTTAAATGAGCCACTTCTCTTAAGAATTCTCTGGTGTGTCTCTTTGGTTGAATTGGGTAGTTTTCAGGTGAATCCCCTAAAAGCACCACTTTGGTCGCTTTGATTTCAAACGGTTGTTTCATTTCAGGGGTTAAAACGAAGATCCCTTCAATTTCTACTGAACTACCTACTCTGATTTTTTGAATGTCTTCGAAATTGCTTAATGACGCCTCATAAACCACTTGAAGGGTTGCTAAAGTGGTGCCATCATTGATGGATAAAAATCCAAATTCCTTTTGGGCTCGATTGGTTCTAACCCAAGCAGATAGTTGGACGGTTTGGTTTTGTAGTTGTGTTTGTTCTAAATAGAGAGATTTAATTGTTCTCATGATTCTTCACTCTTTCTATGGTTTCCTCATAAATCGCTTTAAGCTTCTGACCGATGAGTTTTAAGTCTTTTTGTGATACATTTTGATACGCAGCTTCGGTCATGGCTGACATATCTTTTTTCAATATTTGTTGGATTTTGGTTGCGAACTCAAGGTTGCTTGAACCCTTTAAAAGCTCTTTACCATGGGTAAAATCTGCATAAACTGGAATATCTCTAACGATGATTGGCAGTCTTGAAGCCATCGCTTCTAACACCACAATACCTTCGGTTTCTTCATAACTAGGGAACAACAAGCAGTTGGCACTGGAAAATGCGCCTTTGATGATATCACCAGCAATATACCCTGGCATAATCATATTATCTGGTTTATCTTCGATTGCGTTCTTAATCACTTTGGTCTGCATCGCTTTATTTAAAGTACCAAACCATATGAATTTGATGTCAGGCATCATTCTCGCCACTTCAATGAAGTCGTGAAGGCCTTTTCGTTCAAATAATAGCCCTACACCGATGACCACTTTGTCTTTATCTGACAAATTTAAATGTTTTCTGAATGCGTCAATCTTTTTAGGATCTCTTTCGTACTCTTTCAAATCAATACCATTGCTTAAGACTTTGATTGGACATTTGATATATCCATAGCTTTCTAACAATGCTTTCGAGTAATTGGATGGCGTAATAATGACATCCGCATTCGAATACATGTTTTTAAGTTTCGCATAGAACCAATGTTTAATGTATTTCGAGAAGTTAAACGAATTCAAGAAATCTTCTTTGGTGGAATGTGCGTGGACAACCACGGGAATACCTTTTCTTTTCGCATGTTTTAAGAAACTAAAAGATTCTTCAAATACCGTATTAAAATGGACGATATCAAATGGATGTGCCTTGTCTGAGGTAACATCTACACCGTTCATTTCTAAAGCTCTAAATTGTTGACGAAATGCACGACCAATGCCAGAGACTTTCAGCATATTTTGCATTTCTTTGTATAGTAATACTCTCATGTGTTCACATCCTAAATTAGATTATATCAAAGGCGGTAGAAAAAAACGAGAGACTACTCGTTTTCTTCGTGTGTTTCTATCAATTCTATGTCATCTGTACTGTTTATGGATTCACCGTTGGAGATTTTTTTGAATTGTTTGGTGATTTTGTCAGAACTGATGTTCACTTCTTTAGCGGTTTTTGAAACCGTATCTAAGTTTTTAAGCAGTCGATCCCAACGTTCTTTATAGCGATCAAAATCGCTGGATAACTTGATGAGGTGTTCTTGAATTTCTTTTGCATACTTGTTTCTTTCGATGTCTCTCAAAACCACTTGAACAATGGTTAGGATAGACATGAGAGTGGTTGGAGATGCCATCCACACATTTTTTTGTTGGCCGTATAACCATAAATCATCTTGTCTTGAGGTGATTTCAGCAAATATCGCTTCTGCAGGAATGAACATAACTGCTTGAGTCGCTGTTACGTTGGGAATTATGTATTTTAAGGCGATAGAATCAATGTGTTTTTTGACATCGCCTACAAATAGTTTATCGGCTTCACTGCGCTCTAGCTCAGATAAATTTTTATCCATCATTTTCCGATAATTTTCTAGTGGGAACTTTGAATCAATACATAGATCACCCATTGGATCAGGTGCATGTAATATCGCATCTACTAGTGTATTATTGTCTAGCTTTTTTTGAAGCTCATAAATGCTTGGTTTATTTTCACCAAAGACCGCAACAAAGAGCTGTTTGAGCTGTACTTCACCAAATGTCCCACGTGTTTTCTTGTCATTTAAGACATCATTTAACGAAACGACATCGGTAGATAGCTTTTCAATTTGTTTTTGAGCTGCGTCAATTTTTGACAATCTTTCGACGACATCATTGAAAGTCTTATTGGTTTGTTCAAATCCAGCCCCTAGTTTCTCATCAACCCGACGATTCATTCTATCCAATTGTTCGTCGAGGGTTTTAGATAACTTATCTGAAAATAGGGTCAAATCCTCGCTGGATTTTCTTTGTTGATCTGCAAACGTGTTGGATACATATAATTTGAGATCGCCATTCTTTTCGATGAACCTTTCTAATAACAATCGGTTATCTTGACTGATTTGGTCGAGTTTCGGTATGACTGCAGTGGTTTTGGGTTGTGAAAGCTGAATGATGATAAAAGCGGCTAACATCATTAAGGTTAGTCCGCTTATGATTATCAAAATCCAAATGAGTTGTTCAACAGTCATTATTTAAAGAACTCGTAAGTGTACTTCGGTTGATAGATTTGTCCATCGCCAGCCGCAAGTGTGCCTTTGACATAGACATATAAACTATAAATCGCAATTACAAGAACCAATACAAACAATGCGATACCAAATAACATACCTACCACTGGAATAACCATAAGAATCGCAGCTGGGACGGAAACAATCGCACTTAAAATGTACATTGAAAGTGAGAAGTTGGCCATTTGTCTAAATCCTTCTGATAACCATGGTTCTTTTTTGTTGTCTTCTCTAAAGTAGTAAGTGAAGATGATGGCGATGACCATCGCTGTGACTGGAATAAATATTTGTCCAAGCCAACCTAACATGAGTAAAGTTTTAAAATCCATACCCCAAATCTTTTTGTTTTCCATTTTATATCTCCTATCCTATATAGTAAACGTGTTTAACGTTATTCTTAGTAGTTACATAGTAACTAATATATGTATTTTTTGACAATATTAAATCATTTACGGTAACAGCAATCAAATCTCTATTCAAATTATACTTTTGTTTTCCGTTGACTTGAATGGATTCATAGGCTCTTGAAACCATATCGGTACAATAGTATTTATTACGTGTGAATAAAACAAATAAGAAGTTATATTGAGACTCTCTCTCTGCTTTATCCTCTAAAAAAGCCATTGCTTGATCGATATCATCTTGCGTGACACCTTTTACCCTTAGTCCAATCCATTCATTGCGATACCAATTTCCAAAAGCGAGATACGAAGGATCTGTTTCATTTGTATCACGATAATCAGCATCTAACCAGTAATTGAACACATCACCAACGACATGTGTATTTCTACCGCCATTAATCATGACATCCAGCAGTTTTTCATCTGAGTCAGGAATACCAATGGTTTCATAAATTTTATTATTTGAATCGATAACAGCGGCGTGACCTCCAAAAAAGAACGTCACAAACTCATGAATGCCTGGGTACCCAACTAATGGGGACTGTTGGGTTACGAATATATCGCCTACAGCACCTGGTTTTGTAAAATCATTATTATAAAACGGGCTGCGTATTAATTCGTTCGGATAATATGTTTCACGTGAAACCTTGTAGTACTTAATCGTATCTGTACTGTTGACTTCATCCAACACTCCTCGTTGTACAAATTGATGTATTTCACGTTGTATTGCTATATGTTCTCCGATGGTTTGACCAAATAGAAAGATAAAGAATCCTGCTACGGAAACCAATATAATTTTCATCATTCTCTTCATATTTCTTATTATAGCATAATACTACCAAATCAAGCTTAATTTTTCCTTTAATTCAAATAAAAAAAATAAGGCCGCAGCCTTACTTCTTTCTAGGTTTGATGACGATTTGTCTGTTTTCGCCTTCACCTTCAGATTCCGTATAAACGTCTCTCCATTCAGCCAATTTGGTGTGAATGATGCGTCTTTCATACGAATTCATTGGGTCTAAGCGCACTTCAACTCTCGTGAACGCAACTTCTTTTGCAAGTTTGGTTGCGAGAATTTCAAGTTGTTTCTTACGGTTTTGCTTGTATTGACCAATATCTAATGACACGGTTAACTTTTCGTCCGTATAGTTGTGTAAATATGTCTTGAGTAGTGTTTGAATCGCGTCTAATGTTTTACCATCTCTACCAATTAAAAGTGCATTTTCTTTACTTTGAATTTGGTAATAGATTTCAGTGCCTTCATTGAGGGATCTAAACTCTGTCTTAACATCGATTTCTAGGGTTTGGAATATGTTATCGAGGTATTTCTTACCTTCTAAAGCCAGGTTGATTTCAAGTATTGCTTCATAAAGGGTGGAAGCCCCAATTCCAAGGAAACCTTTGTTTTCTTTAATCGTATTGATCTTGATGTATTGAAGCGGCATCTTAAGCAATTCAACTGCTTTTAATTCTGCTTCTTTAAGGTTTTTTGCTTCAAATTCAACTTTCTTTGTCATAAGTTTAACCTACCAAGTCCTTATTTTTCATTGCTTCGTACTTTTTCTCATTGAGATAACGATTGATGAGATTTTGACCGATTGAATAAATATTACCGACTACCCAATATAGGGCAAGTGAATTACTTTGTAGTGAGATTGAGAACATCATAAAGACCATAAAATATTGCATATACTTCATCATCTTTTGAGTTTGTTCTGCTTGAGATGTTTGTGGGTTGTGTGCTGATGTATTCTTAGAATACGCAGGTTTCTTCATAGCTAAGTAGTTTAATGCAAACATGGTTAAACCAACGATGATCGCTAGAATCCAACCAGCTAAGTCTCCGGATTGACCGTAGATTGCACCGAAATTCCCTGCTTTAGATAAGTCGATACCTAAGAACATACGATTGCTGACACTTTCAGCAAACGATCCAAACACACCGTCTTTTTCAACAATCCAAACACGTTGTACTACTTGATACATAGCCAAGAAGATTGGCATTTGTAGGAATGGCATTAAGCATCCCATGAAATTGATACCATATTTTTTGTATACAGCCATCATTTCCATTTGCATCTTTTGTTGTGATTCTGGATCTTTACGAGTTGCGTATTTCGCTTGAACACGTTGCATTTCTGGTTGTGCTACAGCCATTTTAATACTTAAGTCGTTACTCTTAGCATAAATTGGCCATGCGATGGTACGAACAATGATTGTAGTGATAATGATACCCATAGCGAAACTATTATTGAATAGTGCTCCGAAGAATTGCATGATCCATGCGATTGGAATAACAAGTAACCAATCGAACCATCCACCTTCACTCACCACGATGGGTTGAGTTGGGTCTCCGCTACATCCAGATAGAACCACCAACAAGGTCATTACAACAAAAACAGCTAAGATTTTTTTATAATTTCTCATTCATGTGCTCCGCTTTCTTAAATTTTGATAAATGCTTTAAGATGTTCGCTTCAATTTCTTGAAAGGAAAGGTTGCTTGCATCTTTTTTAACAACAATCACATAATCAAAAGGTGCTAGCCCTTTAGCCTGGTTATGCAGGATCATTCGGATTTGTCGTTTGATTTTGTTTCTTTGTACAGCACCACCATATTTTCTTCCGATAGATATGGCGAATCTGAAATGCGCTAAGGTATTTTCTTTGTAGTATACTACAAAGCTTTTATCTCCTATGCTTTTTTTGTTCTGTATGATCGCATCGATTTCGTTATTTTTCTTGATTCGATATACCTTTTTCATAATAAGGTTTTGTTTTTTAAAATAAAAGGACTACCCAAAAAGTGCGAGATCGCATATTTTAATCGAGTAGTCCAGGTTGTTTTAAAATGTTGTATTAAATTATACAGTTAACGAAGCGCGTCCTTTAGCTCTACGACGTGATAGAACGAGTCTGCCACCGACTGTAGCCATACGTGCTCTAAAACCGTGAGTCTTTACGCGTTTAAGTTTACTTGGTTGATATGTTCTTTTCATAAATAAACCACCTTTCTCACGAAACCATGCGTGTATTATTATATAAATATAGAAATCAAAAGTCAACCCAAATCGTCAATAATTTTTATCAATCATTTATCGCTGTCTATGGCTCTCTAGTGCAATAAAGTTATTAACACTTTTTTGTGGGAAACTTTCCCCCACGTTATCCCCAATTGTGGAAATCTTTGAAAGTCTATGAAAGTAGATGGTTAAGCCATTATAAGGCTATAATTAATTCACAATCGTCATTTTCGAGTCGTCTCTTACAAAAAGTTTCCCACAATTTCAGTGGATAAGATTTTGATACACTCTCATGCGTATGTGCTAATATATGTATACGAGAAGTTTGGAGTGAAAATATGAAGGAATACGATGCACTGTGGGGGCAAATCTTAGACACCTTAAGAACATCTTATTCAGATGAAATATATGAGGATCTATTCGAGCCTCTATCATCTGTAAAGAAAGTCTCAGGTGGCTATATTTATGTACTAGCCCCATCTGAATATGTCAAAGATCGAATCAAACGATTGTATCTAACAAGAATCAATTCGTTAGCCGAATCTTTGTACAAAAAAGAAACCATAAAATTTAAATTTGTGCTGGCATCTGAGATGGTGGGCGAAGAAGCACTGGTTGGCCCAGAAAAAAACTTAGATAAAAAGTACCGCACTGGTAATTTGATCGCTACCCTCAGCTTTGATAACTTTGTCGTTGGTAAATCCAATCGATTTGCCTTTCAAATGGCTTTAAAAGTGGCTGACCAACCAGGGATTGTTGCGAATCCATTCTATATCTTTGGTGATGTAGGATTAGGTAAAACACACCTCATGCAAGCGATTGGTAACTATATTTTAGATAACGATATCAATCAAAAAGTATTATATATCAAAGCATCTGATTTTATCGAAGAGCTTGCAGATCAAATTAAAAAAGAAAAAATGGATCAATTTAATGAAAAGTACCGCGATTTAGATGTTTTACTTATTGATGATATTCAAATGCTTGCAGGGGCTCCAAAAACCCAAATGGAATTCTTCCGCTTATTTGATTTATTATCACAACAAAATAAGCAAATCGTGATCACATCTGATAAACCCGCTTCAGAGCTTAAAAACATCATGTCTCGTTTAAGTTCTCGCTTTGAACAAGGGTTAGTTGTTGATATTGGTATCCCGGATTTAGAACACCGTGTCGAAATCCTTAGAAAGAAACTTTCAACCGAAGCACCTGATGTTATGGACATCAATCCACAAGTGCTTGAGTTCATTGCGAGCTACTTCACAACGAACGTCAGAGAGCTTGAAGGCGCACTAAAACGTGTATTATTCTATTGTGTCACCAATAATATCGATATTACTGTAGATACTGCTGCTGAAGCGTTGGATACATTGATTAAAACCAGAAAGAAAACAGAAGCTTTAACTGAAAATAATTATGATCGAATTCAAAGTGTCGTGAGTGATTATTACAGTATTAGTGTTCATGATCTGATTGGTAAACGCCGTAATGCTAAGTTCACTTTACCGCGTCATATCGCGATGTATTTGATTAAAAACAAATATAATATCGCTTATCAAACCATCGGTGCATTATTTGGTGGGCGTGATCATTCAACCGTACTTGCAGCTTGTGAAAAGATTGAGAATGATTTGAAACATAACGAACAACTCAAATTAGCAATTGACAATATTCTTAAAAAAATCGATAAACCTACTAACTAATGTGTGGTAAAATTGTGGGCAATATGTTATAATTATATTGTAAGTAAGCGGTTATTGGGGTTTTCCACAAACCCACATCGACTAACAATAATAATGTATTGAAAAAGAAGAATAAAAAGGAGAAAAATTATGGTCTTTAGTATTAATCAAGATGTTTTATTAGATACACTGAATGTAATCCAAAGAGGCTTACCAGTCAAAACACCACTACCTGTTTTAAATGGCATTAAACTAGAAGTGTTTGAAGATCATCTCGTATTTACAGCTTCAAATACAGACATCGCTATTCAAACCATCGTTAGCGATGAATCATTGGTTATTACTTCCCCAGGTAAAGCGGTTATCCCAGGCAGATACTTTATTGAAATCATGCGTAAGATTGTATCTAATCGCGTTGAAATTTCTCTTATTGAAAATAAGATGATGGTAATCAAAGCGGATCGTTCCGAATTCAAACTCAGAGTGATGGAAGCTGAAGATTATCCAGATGTCGACTTCTTAGATTTAGGTAAACCTATCGTCCTTGAAGCTAAGACACTCAAAGCGATCATTAAAGAAACCAACTACGCAACCTCTCAATATGAGAAGCGTCCTATTTTAACTGGCGTCAACCTTAAACACGAAGATGATAAGTTGTATTGTGTCGCAACCGACTCTTACAGACTATCCCAAAAAATCTTACCACTATCCCACGATTATGAATCATTCAATATTGTTATACCTAACCGTAGCCTAGATGAATTATCCAGAACACTTGACTCTATCAATGAAGAAGTTTCAATGTTCATTAACCCGAACAAAGTTCTATTCAAGTTTAGAAACATTTTGTTCCAAACCAGACTATTAGATGGTGTATATCCAGACACACTTAGAATTATTCCTAAAGAATTCCCAATCATTGTGAAATTCAACAAAGAAGAACTTCTAAAAGCGGTTGAACGCGTCAGCGTCTTAAGTCCACGTGAAAAAGATAACAACTATAACATTGTAAAGTTAAATATTCGTCCGGATTATATTGTTGAAGTTTCCTCAACAAACAACGAAGTTGGTGACGCGGTTGAAGAAATCGTGCCAGCAGACGACGTGGTTGGACCAATCATCAAGATTGCTTTCAACTCGAAGAATTTAACCGACGCATTAAAGGCATTCAACTCCAATGAAGTAACCATTAATTTTGCTGGCGAAATTAAACCATTCGTCATCAAAGGTGAGTTAGATCCTGACATGTTACACTTGATTTTACCACTACGAATCGAATAATTTAATCCATCCAAGAAGCCTTGAAATTTCCGTTTTAAGGCTTTTTTTGTTTTCTATCGCTCAAGGTATTAAAAACACTAAAAATCGAAAATAAAAGGCACGAAATTCCTTATATTATGATATAATATAATCAAGCGAGGTATACGAACTTGAAAACATTTAAGATTGAAGGCGTTGAATTCATCACTTTAGGACAGTTTGTGAAGGTTGCTGGATTGGTATCTACTGGTGGGATGGTCAAACCGTTTTTAGAAGAAACCAAGATTCTTTATAACGGAGAACCAGAAAATCGCCGCGGCAAAAAAATCTATCCAAAAGATAAAGTTCAAATTGGTAAAGACGTCTACATCTTCGAACATGATTAAAGAGATTAAGCTAAAACAATTTAGGAACCACGAGAGCTTACATCTAAAAATCCAAAACAAACGGATTTTTATTTTTGGCAACAATGGTTTGGGTAAAACCAGCATCCTAGAAGGTATATATTTCGCTTCGTTAACCAAGTCACATCGAACCAGTGAAGATAAGGCGTTAATCATGGCAGGCAAGCCTTATGCGAAAGTTGATATCATAACCGATGAACATCATTATCAAGTGGTGATATCCGATGCAGGCACAAAAGCTTCCATCGATAAAGTACAAATCCCTAAGATGAGTGAATATATCAACGGCTATCGCGTGGTGATGTTTTCACCAGAAGATTTGGAATTGATCAAAGGACAACCCTCAGATCGTCGCCAATTCTTAGACATCGAGATGTCACAAATCCATAAACCCTACATGCTCGTTCTCTCAAAATATAAGCAAATTTTGAAACAAAGGAATGCATTACTCAAAAATTTGACCTTAAATGACGACATGACTTTCTTTAAAATCATCACTGACCAGCTATGTATTGTTGCAGATGAGATGATTGAAAAAAGAAAGAGCTTCATTGAAAAACTGAATCAAGCGTTTAAAATCCGTTTTAAGGCGTTTAATGATTTGGATGAAGTATCGGTGTCTTATGAGCCGAATGTCCCATCAAAATCGCTTAAACAGGTTTTAAACGATAAAAAAGAAAAGGACATTCTAACTCAAACTACCTCATTCGGTCCACACCGTGACGAACTGAAGTTTGAATTCAATGGACAAGAATCAAAAACATACGCATCACAAGGTCAACAGCGATTGATGGTCATCTCGTTAAAACTCGCATTATTAGACATTTACGATAGTGACCAAATCGAAACCATTATTTTACTTGATGACGTTTTAAGTGAACTCGATCAAGACAAACAACACAAACTACTCAATCACTTACCAGGCAAATATCAAACCTTCATATCTGGTGTAGAAACGATTGAGATCAAAGATATACAACAAATCCACCTAACAAAGGAGCAATAATATGGACAACTTGAACAACAATAACAACAATTACAATGCCGAGAATATTCAAGTCCTCGAAGGTCTAGAAGCAGTTAGAAAACGCCCTGGGATGTACATTGGTTCAACCGGCGAACGTGGCTTACACCACCTCGTTTGGGAAATCGTCGATAACTCGATTGACGAATCGATGGTTGGGTATGCCAGTGAAATCAGCCTAGAAATCCAAAAAGGCAACATTATTAAGGTTGTAGACGACGGCCGTGGTATCCCTGTAGATATTCACGCTAAAACACAAAAAAGCGCTGTAGAAACGATTTTAACCGTATTACATGCCGGCGGTAAGTTCGACGGGAAGTCTTATAAAGTCTCCGGTGGTCTACACGGGGTAGGTGCCTCTGTCGTTAACGCCTTGTCTTCGTGGTTTAGAGTAACCATTCGTCGTAATGGTCTTTTATACCAACAAGAATACAAACGTGGGATTCCACAATATGAATTAAAGGTCATCGGTACATCTACCCATACAGGTACTGAGATTGAATTCTTAGCTGACCCTGAAGTGTTTACCGAAACCACTACCTATGATTTTGAAACCCTAAGAAACAGAATTCAAGAACTAGCATTCTTAAATCGACACATCAAGATTTCAATTGAAGATCAACGTGGTGAAACACCGGTTCGCTTCGATTACCAATATGAAGGGGGTATTGAAGAGTACGTTAAATTCCTCAATGGAAATAAAGGCATCGTCCACCCTGAAATCGTGTATGCTCAAAAAGAAGTCGACAACATCACCGTTGAAATGTCACTTCAATACAACGATTCTTATTCTACCAACATTTTCTCATTTACCAATAACATCCATACCCATGAAGGGGGTATGCATGAAGATGGGTTTAAGCTTGCTTTAACCAGAGTCATCGGTAATTATGCCAAAGACAATAACATCTTGAAAAAAGACGAATCATTTATTGGTGAAGATACCCGTGAAGGTTTAACCGCCATCATTTCTGTGAAGCACCCGAACCCACAATTCGAAGGACAAACCAAAACCAAATTAGGTAACCCAGAAGTCCGTCAAATCGTTTCTCAAATCGCTGGTGAAGCATTGGAACGTTTCTTACTTGAAAACCCGACAGCGGCTAAATCCATCATGGATAAAGTCTTGATGGCGTCTCGTGCTCGTATCGCTGCACGTAAAGCGAAGGAAGCGACCCGTCGTAAGAGCCCGCTTGATATGCTCGGTTTCGCAAGTAAATTAGCGGATTGCAGAAATAGAAAACCAGAAGAATCTGAAATCTACATCGTCGAAGGTGACTCCGCGGGTGGATCGGCAAAACAAGGCCGGGATTCCGCATTCCAAGCGATTTTACCACTTCGCGGAAAAGTATTGAACGTCGAAAAAGCACGTCTAGATAAGGCATTATCCAATAAAGAAATCCTATCCATGATTCAAGCATTTGGTACAGGGATTGGTGAAGATTTTGACATCACCAAAGCACGCTATCACAAGATTGTCATCATGACAGATGCTGACGTCGACGGCGCACACATCAGAACCTTGATGCTCACATTCTTATTCAGATATATGAAGCCTTTGATTGACTTTGGATATGTCTACGTAGCTCAACCACCACTATACAAAGTTCAAAGCGGTAAACGCATTGAATATGTATATGATGAAGAAAGACTTAAAGTGCTATTAGATCAAATGGGTGGTAGACCAACCATTCAACGTTACAAAGGTCTAGGGGAAATGAACCCAGAACAACTTTGGGAAACCACCATGGACCCTAAATCCAGAACCCTTTTACAAGTGTCCTTAAAAGACGCGATGAACGCGGACGCTGTATTCACCATGTTGATGGGTGAAGAAGTCGAACCACGTAAGAATTTCATTCAAGAAAATGCAGTATATGCATCGAATATTGACGCATAGGAGAGCAGGTAAACATGAACGATCTAGAAAAAGACTTAGTGTTAGAATCTGAAGCCGAAAAGAAAGAAGACAACGGCGGATCAGATTATATTCACGGTAAAATCAAAGAACTCAACATCGCGACAGAAATGAAGACTTCCTTCTTAAACTACGCGATGAGCGTCATCGTTAGCCGTGCGCTTCCAGATGTCAGAGATGGTTTGAAACCCGTTCAAAGACGTATCCTTTACGCGATGAACGACTTAGGCATGTATGCCGATAGACAACACAAAAAATCCGCGAGAATCGTCGGTGAAGTTATTGGTAAGTATCACCCACATGGTGACTCTTCCGTTTATGAAGCCATGGTTCGTATGGCTCAAGATTTCAACTATCGTTATCCACTCGTGGATGGACATGGTAACTTCGGTTCCGTCGATGGTGACGGTGCTGCAGCGATGCGTTACACCGAAGCAAGAATGTCTAAAATCGCGATGGAATTGGTCAGAGACATCGAAAAAGAAACCGTCAACTTTGGCGATAACTACGATGGGTCTGAACACGAACCTTTGGTCATGCCTGCGCGATATCCTAACCTTTTAGTCAATGGTGCTACCGGGATTGCAGTCGGGATGGCAACCAACATTCCACCTCACAATTTAGGTGAAGTCATCGATGGCATTCAAGCCCTCATGGATAACCCTGACTTAACCGACATCGATTTGATGGATTATGTCAAAGGACCGGACTTTCCTACCGGTGGTCACATCTTAGGATTGGGTGGTTTAAGACAAGCTTATACCACTGGCCGTGGTACAGTTACCATTCGTGCGGTGACCGAAATCATCGAAGGTAAGGGTGGTAAGAACACCATCATCGTTAAACAAATCCCATACCAAGTCAACAAGACCAAACTCATCGAACGTATCGCTGAGATTGCGAAAGAAAAAATGGTTGAAGGAATCACCGATTTAAGAGATGAATCCAACCGTAAAGGCATGCGTATCGTGATTGAACTTCGTAAAGATGTCAACCCACACGTCATGCTCAACAACCTCTTTAAACTCACTGAAATGCAAAGCAACTTCTCGATCAATATGATTGCGTTAGTTGGTAACCAACCAAAGACCATCACATTGAGAGATGCCCTATATTATTACATTCAACACCAAATTGAAGTCATCCAAAGAAGAACGATTTTCGATTTGAGAAAAGCCGAAGAACGTAAACACATCTTAGAAGGTTTAGTCATCGCGTTAGAAGATATCGATAACATCATCGACCTCATCAAGAAGAGCCCTACAGGGGATGAAGCGAGAACCAACTTGATGGCGAATTACCCACTCGATGAGATTCAAGCGAGAGCCATCTTAGATATGAGACTTCAACGCTTAACCGGTCTTGAAATCGAAAAGATCAGAGAAGAAGATTTAGAGCTCGCAGTTAAGATTGCTGATTATAGAGACATCATCTCTAGCGATATCAGAAAACATCAAATCATCAAACAAGAGTTGTCTGAAATCAAAGAAAAATTCAATGACCCTAGAATGTCATCCATCAGCTTGCATGACAATGATTTAAACATCGAAAACGAAGATTTAATCCCAGTCGAAGATGTGATCATCACTGTCACTCACAATGGCTACATCAAACGTATGTCGATGGATGAATATAAAGCTCAAAATCGTGGTGGTGTAGGTATCAACTCCATCAAGATGCATGACGATGACTTTGTAGAACACATCCAAATGACCAACACCCACTACTACCACTTATTCTTCACGAATAAAGGTAGAGTTTATAAGATTAAAGGTTATCGTATCCCAGAAGGTTCTAGACAATCTAAAGGCTTACCAATTGTGAACCTACTACAATTTGAAAAAGATGAAACCTTGGTCACATTCACACAAGTTCAAAACTTCGAAGATGAAAATGCATTCTTATTCTTTACAACCAAGAAGGGTGTCGTTAAACGTACCCCTGTCAATGAATATCAAAACATCCGCACCAATGGTATCATCGCGTTAAACTTAAGAGAAGACGATGAATTATTGGCAGTTAAACTCACCGATGGTAAGTCACACATCATCTTAGGTGCGTCTAATGGTAAAGCCATTCGATTCGATGAAAATGATGTCCGCTCGATGGGTAGAACCGCGACAGGTGTTAGAGGTATGGAATTAGAAGACACCGAAGAAATCGTGGGTATGACTTATGTTCAATCCGACGAAGAAGAAATCTTAGTAGTTACTGAAAAGGGCTATGGTAAGCGCAGTCTCGCCGATGAGTATCGTCTCCAAATCCGTGGCGGTAAAGGGGTTAAAGCCTTAAACGTGACAGAAAAGAATGGCGCACTCAGAGCGCTTAGACGTGTAACACCAGATGAAGATGTCATCATCGTCACTGACCGTGGTATGGTCATTAGAACCCATATCGCACAAATCGCACAAACCAGACGTGCAACACAAGGTGTACGTATCATGAGTTTGAAGGATGAACAATCCGTGGTTACTTTAGCGGTTGTCCCACATGAAGAAATCCCTGAAGTTGAACAACCAGTGGTTGAACAAGTCGCTTTAGACCTTGAAACCAAAACAAAGGTTGTAGACATTGTAGAAGTGTCTGCTGAAGAAGTCAAAGAAGAACCAGCTAAACCAAAAGAAAACTTATTTGATCTATAGTAAAGAGCAATCCCTTAGGGGGTTGCTTTTTCTTTTTGAGTAAAATCCTTTAAAAATCGACATAAAAAACAGAAAAATGACAATTTTCTGTAATGTTATTTTAATTAACATTGAAATTTTGCATAGATAGCGATATATTGAAGGTGAAATTGTCTATTCATGGGATGCCTACTCAAGACCATTGAGTACCCAACTCATTTTAAATATCGGTTATCGCATAAAAGGGGGAGAACTTCATGCGTAAACTTTTAACCTTATTGGCATTTTTGCTGATTTTTTTGACTGCATGTAATCAAACTGCTGAAATCAAGATTACATTCATCGAGAATGGAGGTGTTGAGTTAGAAGACTTAACCATCAAGACGACAGACACCTCAGTGACATTACCAACCCCAGTTCGGGACGGCTATACTTTTGATGGTTGGTTTACCGATGAAGATTTGACCTTACCATTTACCATCGCAGCACTGCTTACCCAATCTGGTGGGATTACGCTTTATGCGAAATGGACTCAAGTCCTCAATCAGTTTACCGTAACCTATCAAACCAATGGCGGTTCAACCATCGCACCAGTGTCCTATACTTCTGGAGAAACGATGGTAGAACCAGCTGCACCAACCAAAGAAGGCTATACCTTTAATGGCTGGTATGGTGATAGCGAACTCACACAATCGTATACCTTTGGACCAATGCCTGATTCCAATTTGACACTTTACGCCAAATGGACAATCAACCAGTATACGATTACATTTGAATCCAATGGCGGTTCCACTGTAACCGCTTTAACAGGCGATTATCAGACTTTGATAACCAAACCTACCAATCCGATTAAGGTGGGTTATACCTTCATAGACTGGTACTTAGAACCGGCATTTACAACCCCTTATGTGTTTAATACAATGGGGTCTTCAAACATTACTCTGTACGCGAAGTGGCAAATCAATACGTATACCGTTACCTTTGAATCCAATCAAGGTAGCGCTGTACCAGCCATTTTAACTGAATACAATACGGCCATCACCCAACCAAATGACCCAACCAAAATAGGGCATACATTTGGTGGTTGGTTCAGTGATCAAACCATGACTGTGCCATTTGTATTCACCACTCAAATCACTCAAAACATCACCCTTTACGCTAAATGGAATATCAACAGTTACACCATGACATTCAATAGCATGGGTGGATCACCAATCAACCCAGTCACTCAACCCTATGGTTCACAAATAACGGTACCTAACCCAGTCAAAGAAGGTTATGACTTCGCTGGCTGGTACACCAGTGATACCTATACCACCCTTTATACGGTAACAACGATGCCGGATGGTAGTATGACAGTATACGCGAAATGGACCGCAAGTCCATATACCATCACCTTTGATTCTAATGGTGGTACAGCGGTTACAGCCATCTCTGCGAATTATAATGATGTGGTCACAAAACCTGAAAACCCAACCAAGATGGGACATACCTTCGAGGATTGGTATAGCGATAGCGCACTCACCACAACATTCGTATTCAATACCATGCCTGTGGGTGGCGCAACCCTATTTGCCAAATGGACTGTGAATGAGTATACCATTACCTTTGTTGTTAGTGGTGGAACTGAAATCACACCAATGGTTGCAGGATACGATACAGTGATTACTGCACCAACCACAACCAAACCAGGGTATGTATTCCAAGGTTGGTATACCGAAGCTGAACTCAATAACGCCTATACATTTGATAAGATGGGGGCATCGGATATTACCCTCTATGCGAAGTGGCAACCACTCCAATACAGCATTCAATTCATGAGTAATGGTGGTTCTAATGTCGACACGATTTATGGCATTTTAGATGAAACCATCACCAAACCTGAAGATCCAACCAAGCAAGGCTACACATTTGATGGCTGGTATACAGAATCCGTATTTACAAGCTTGTTCGTCTGGGATAAAATGCCGCTAGAAGGCGCGACACTTTACGCAAAATGGACGATCAATACATACACATTAACCTATATTATTGAAGGTTCATTAATACCTCAAGAAATCGCTTATCAAAGCGAAATTACATTCATGACGCCACCAGAAGTTGAAGGTTATACCTTTGTTGGATGGCTTGAAAACAGTGAACCATTTATACTCACTTTGATGCCAGATAGAGATGTGACTATCCTACCGAAATACGAAGTTAATTATTATACAATTTCGTTCGGAAATATCACAAAAGACCCAATCTCTGTGAAATATGCTGACCCAATCGCGATTGTTGAACCTAACGCCCCAATGGGGTACGCATTTACCGGATGGTATGTCGATGAGTTCTTCTTAACTGAATTTGAAGGTACACACATGCCTGCAAAAGACATCGTATTATACGCACAGTTTGAAGCACTCGCCGTTTCCTTATACTTGCACGTCGATGCGTTAGAAGTGAACACATTACTCATCGGTTACGGTGATGTCTATAAACCAAACGAACCATTCAAAGAAGGTTATCAATTCCTTGGTTGGTACTTAGAAGATACTTATATGACACGCATGTATGATGTTGAAATGGGATTAGATCCAATCCATCTATACGCGAAGTGGCAAATCGATGAAGGTTATGACCTCATTGAAACCATCTTAGTCAGCCAACCATCAGAATCCGTTAATGTCAAAGGTATCATCAGTTACATCTTCGAACGACCAGGATTCCCTGGATTCTATCTATATGATGGTACAGGCAATATCTTCGTTTTAGCAAGCCCAGCACTATTTGTTGTTGGTGATGTTATTGAGTTTGATGCTTCCTATGATAATTTTGAAAACACACCACAACTCATCAACCCTACCGG